>CAIYZB010000406.1 GCA_903930545.1 uncultured Alphaproteobacteria bacterium | reverse complement strand
GGCTGTCGGTCAGCTGGTCCAGTGTGCGCGGCCCGATGATGGTGGCGCAGACACCGGGCTGGTGCAGCAGCCAGGCCAGGGCGATGACCCCTGGGCTGTGACCCAGCTCTGCGCACAGGGCGTGGAAATCCGCCAGCTGGTCGGACCGGGCCTCTGCACCCTGTCTGACAGATCCGGAGGATCGCCGCCCGCCCTGGGATTTAGGCGCTCCGGCCAGCAGTCCACCCGCCAGGGGGCTCCAGGGGATCAGGCCCAGCTCTCGTCCTGTCCCACGGCCTGACCGACAATGGCCTGTGCTGGTTCCGGCTGGCCGAGGCCCTGGCCGGGGACTTTGACGTCATCATGCTGGATGCCCGCGGCCACGGCCAAAGCTCCCCCATCGGTGACCCTTCGACCCACGACCCAGCCCGCGACATCGCCGAGGCCCTCGACGCCCTGAACCTGGAATCTCCCATCGTCATGGGCCATTCCGTCGGCGGCCGGGCCACGGCGGACTTTGCCGGGACCTGGCCGGGACGGGCTTCACGGGTCGTGCTGGAAGATCCCATCTTCATCGACCCCATGGACCCGGCGGTTCGCGAGCGGCGGCAAGAGCGCTTCCGTCAGCAGGTGGCCGCCTTCAGCGCCCAGTCCGAGGCCGAGATCCTCGCCGCCGGCCGCTTGGCCAATCCCGGCTGGCATGAAGATGACTTCCCCGCCTGGGCCGAGGCCAAACGCGTGGTCGATCCCGAGGCCTCGCCCTTCTATGCCCATCCCTGGCAGGAGACGGTGGCGCGGATTGATGTCCCTGTCCTGCTGATCCGTGGCGAACCCGGGTCTGGAGGGGTGGTTTCACCGGACATCGCTGCCGTGGCCCGGGCGCTGAACCCCCTCATCGAAAGCGTCGAAATCCCCGGGGCCGGGCACAATATCCGTCGGGAGAACTTCACCGACTATCTCACCGCTGTGCGAGGGTTCTTGCTGGCCGCCCCGGAGGTCATGAAAAGGCCACCCCAGGACGAGCCCCCAGCTTCCTGAAGACAATGGCCGCCGGGCAAAAGCCGGTGAAGGCCGACTGGATCATGTTGAGGCCGGCAAAGGCGGTCAGGCCGATCCACCAGGGATGGACGAACCAGGCCAGGGCCACGCCCAGCAGGACGACTGAGCCGGCAAAGGCGAGAACCATACGATCAAGGGTCATGAGGATTGTCCATTTGTGGCTTGAGTGAGAGCCTGGCGAGCCCAGGCCACGATCTGGTCGGCCCGCATGGCACCGGCGGTGCGGGCGATTTCCTTCCCGTCCCGAAACAGCAACAGGGCCGGAATGCCCGAGATCCCGAGTTCCGACGCCGCTTGGGGGTCGTCCTCGGAATTGAGTTTCAGCAGCCGCACATCGGGTTCAAGGCGTGTGGCTGCCGCCGCGAACTGGGGAGCCATGGTCCGGCAGGGGCCGCACCAGGGTGCCCAGACATCCACCAATACGGCGGTGCCCTGGTTCGAGGCCCTGTGGCGACGAAGCCCCGCCCCGGTCACCTCGGCGGGCTTGCCCGTGAATAGTCTTTCCCCGCACTTGCCACACTTGGCCGATCCGGGATCTCGGGCCTCAGGGGTGCGATTGACGGCCCCGCAGGCCGGACAGACCAACTGGCCCATGGCTTAATCCTTGATCTTTTTCAGGCCCATGGCTTCGAGGGCCAGGCGTTCATAGAAGGGCTCGCTCTCGCCACGTTTGACCTTGGACAGGAAGTATTTCTCGAAGCCGACCTTGGCCAGGTGAACCCATTTGCCTTCCGCCGACCAGTTGACATTTCGCGGCGGGATCTGGGGCTGGGCGACAAAGGCCACGCCGCCATCACCAAAGTCAGCCAGACAGAAGGCATTCCAGGTGGCTTCGTGGGTCGGAGACTGACCCGCGAGGATCTCGTCCATATTGTGGGCAATGGCCGTCACCATGCTTTCGATCATGAAGCCGGTCTTGGGGACGCCGACAGGCACCGCGGTCTTGCCGGTCGGCGCGATGGCCACACAGACCCCTAGTGCAAAGACATTGGGAAAGGTCGGGTTGCGCTGGTGCTTGTCGACAATGATGAAGCCGCGGGGATTGGTCAGGCCTTCAATCCCCCGCACCGCCTCCACACCCCGGAAGGCCGGGAGCATCATGGAAAAGTCAAAGGGCAGCCGGCAATGGGGCTGATCTCGATCTTCATGCGTTGCGCATCCTGCGTAAATTCCGGATCGACGATCATCGCCTTGAAGGCCGCCTCCAGAATTTGTGCCCGGTCAGCCGGTATGTTGGGCGG
>CAIYZB010000405.1 GCA_903930545.1 uncultured Alphaproteobacteria bacterium | reverse complement strand
CCGCGGCGGCGGCGAGGACGACCCCGCCGATTCCGAGGAGAAAGTGCCCTTCGCCCTTCCAGTTGATCCCGGCACCCAGCAGCAAGGCGGATCCCAGGGCCAATTCCGCCGCGCCAACCAGAAAGAGATTCCTTCGGGACGCGGGGCCGCCGATCCAACGGGTCAGGACAACCACCAGCAAGCCCACGCTGGAGGCCCATACCCGATGGGTGTGTTCGTCGAAGATTCCGCCGGTCTTCCAGGTTGAGATCGGCAGGGCGAACATGTTGTAGCCGAAACTGGTGGGCCAGTCCGGCACCGCCATCCCCACTCCCTTGCTGGTGACGAGCCCCCCCAGGCACACCAATCCCAGCGTTGCGAGGGCAACGAAGGTGGAGAACCGGAAGAGAGCCCCGGAATGACGATTGGTGGACATAGGAAAAGCCGTGACCGGAGCCCCGGCCACGGCTTTGAAGCGAGATCAGCCCATCACTTCACGGCCAGATCCAGGTTCAGCTCTGCCTTGCCGCCCTTGACCTCGACTGTGCCGGTGACCAAGCCCGACTTCAGGTGGTTGGCCTCGATGGTGTACTTGCCGTCCGGCAAGTCGCCGCTGATCGAGAAGTTGCCGTCCTTGTCGGTCACGGCGAAGAACGGATGGTCGAACACGTGGACGTAGCCGGACATCCAGGGATGGACGTTGCAGATGAGCTTCACGGCCAGTTCCGGCTTGTCGAAAACCTTCGGGTTGACCTGGTCCTTCGTGGCCTGGGCGAAGTTGAAGCCCTTGTTGATCTTGGCCTGGCAGTTCACGTTGTGCATGAACGAGTCGGAATTCTTGATGTCGACCGTTTGGCCGACCATCGCCGCGGAAATGAAGGGCTCATAGACGCAGCCAACCTGGTCGATCAGCGGCTTGGTTGCCGGGGCCGTGTAGGTCTTGCCGGCGGGGAGGCCTTCCTTGATGTAGACCGCCACGTTGGCCAGGCCCTTGTCGGCGCCGACGACGTAGGTCCGGGTCATGACTGGCTTGCTGTGCAGGGCGCCGCACAGCTTGTCCGCCGTGATGGGCGTGATCTCACGGGCAGCAGGGGCCTCGCCGGTCAGCTTGACCTTGCCCGTGATGGACGCAGCCGACGCGCTGGTGGCCGCGATGACCGCCAGCGAGGCGGCAAACTTCAGTGTGTTCTTCATTTCAATGAATCTTGATTTAACGGTGAAAAACGCGCGGACGCTAACCTCCGACCCCGGATGGTCAAGTCGTTCGTGAAACATTTCACAAGCTGCCCGAGTGGACGAGCCAACCCTCAGGATATTCGACGGTCCGAGCCGTCGGCTTGAGCGGGAAGTGGAAACGCCGGGGTTTCAAAGCTGGCGGATGAATTCCAAAAGGGGGGTAAGATCGGGATCTTCCAAAGCCATCTCCTTGAGCGGGAGTTTTCCACGGATCCTGGAAGCTCTCTCGAGCCAGATCTTGGCGCCGGGGATGTCGCCGAGTTGGCAGGCATAGCAGGCCAGGTTGTAGGCGATGATGCTTTCGTTCGGGAACTGTTCCGCGACCGGAATGAGGAGTTGGAGCGCCTCGGCGGTCCGCTTCATCTCGTGCAGGGTGTAGCTTTGGTGGATCCAGCCCGAGGGTCGGTCCGGGGCGACATTGGTCACCAGACGCGCCACATCGAGCGCCGAATCCCATTGGCCCCTGGCCGCGTGGAGGCGCCAACGGATTTCGAGGACATCGGGATGGCCGAAGGTGGCGGGCGTCAACCTTCGGAGCTCTCGGGCGGCTTCCAAGGAGTCGCCCAGTTCGAGCCAGCCCT
>CAIYZB010000404.1 GCA_903930545.1 uncultured Alphaproteobacteria bacterium | reverse complement strand
TTGATGGCGACATAGTGACTGAACACCGCCGTGCCGCCACGGGCGATCAGGGAGGCTGCACCTCCGCGACGCCACTGGTCATAGTCCAGGTCCCCGACAATATCCTGCCAGCGCCCTGCAAAGGCTTCCCTCAACCAAGCCGGCCGGGCCTCGTTGCTGAGATTGGCAGGGGTCGGAATTTCCCCGACGGCCGGATCGACCTCGATCTCGACTCCCAGGGCCTCAGCCGTCGGCGCGGCAGTCTCACGGCACCGGCGCAGGGGCGAGCTCACGACTTTTGACGGACGCTGATCCGCCGGCAGGGACAGGAGATAGTCGCGAGCGGCCTCGGCCTGGGCACGACCCGTCTCGTCGAGACCGGGATCGGAATCGGCTTCACCCCAGCTTGCAGCCGGCTTGCCGTGACGGATGAGAAACAGACGGGACATGGATCAATCCGGAATGAAGAGGTTGCGCTTGCCGTCGTCGGAGCGGGTCACCTGACCCGTGCGGCCCACAGCTTCCGTGGCCTCGAGATCGGCCAGGGCTGCCTCGTCGCTGGGCGTGTGGGCAACGAAGCGTCGCCCTTCGCTGTCGCGGCCGATGATGATCCCCAGCATGTAGCCCTCGCGACCATGGACGACGGTATAGGTTTCGATGGTCCCCGGGCCTTGCGGCAGTTCGATGACATCTGGATGACCAAGGGCGTCGATCTGGGCCTGGATAATGGCCGGGTCCTGACGATCAAAGGCCTTCTCGGGCCGCCGTGTGGAATAGATCCCGGTGGATTGCTTGGTCAGGAACCAGCCATTGGCGGTGATCAGGCCGTAGTCCCCAGGATGGTCCCTCAGCCGCTGCATCATCACGGCGATGGAGTGCATGGCATAGTTGTTCCCGGGCCCGCCCATATAGGGAAGACCGCCCGTCACAGTCAGGCCTCGAGGATCGTCCAGGGACAGACCCAGTTCCTCTGCCCCGATCTCGACGGCCACGGGGAAGCAGGAATAGAGGTCTATGTGGTTGACCTCATCCAGACTGATCCCGGCCATCTCGAAGGCTCGCTTGCCCGTCAGGCGCATGGCCGGGCTTGAGTGGAAATCCTGACGGTCCGTGGGATACCAGAGGTCCGAGGCGTCGGCACATCCATGTAGATAGACCAGCCGATCTTCCGGGACGCCAAGCTCCCGCGCCTTTTTCAGGCTGGTCACCAGGACGCCGGCCGACTGGTCGACCTCCATGATGGCGTTCAGGTATTTGGTATAGGGAAAGCCGACCATCCGGTTGCGATCGGTCACCGTCACCAGTTCCTCGGCCGACCGGGCAATCGGGAACCAGGCCTCGGGGTTCCTGGCTGCAACCTCGGTAAAGGGCGCAAACAGTTCTCCCAGGCGGGCCTGATGGTCGGGGATGGAACGACCATCCCTCGCCCTCAGGGCATTCTCGAACAGGGGATAGACATTGATGGGACGCCCCAGACCGTGGGCGCTTTCATAGGGCGTGGCCCCGGGGCGCGGATCGCCGATCCTGTCCGGTTCCGGCAGGTCGGTCTCGGCATCGTCCCAGTCATCAAAGCCCAGCTGGCGCATCAGTCGCTTGGTCGCGGATCCCAGGAATTCACAGCCCACAACCAGGGCCATCTCGGTCTGGCCCTGAGCGATACGCTGGGAGACGATATTGATCAGCTGCTGGGGGCTGTTGCCGCCCATGTGGGAATAGACACTCCAGGGAGGAGTCGCGCCGATCCGACTGGCGAGGGTCGCCGGGGGATTGGAGCTGTGCGGCACCAGCCGACCGCCACCCGGGGCATCAATGGTGAAGCCGACCACAGCCAGACCGTCGATCTGCGACAGGACGGCCGGATCGAGCCCGGCATCTGCAACGGCACGTTCCGCTGCAATCTTCAGCAAAGCTGTCGGTGAAGGCGACTGCCCCGGCTCGCCGCGATAGGTGAATTGTCCAGCTCCGATGAGAACCGGGGTATTTTCGTCCGTCACGCTACGCCTCCGTGGTCAATTTCCCGGCCGATCCTAGGCATGGAAGCCCCGCAGACAAGCCGAATTGGCGCATGATTATCTCTTGCGCATTCGCTGGTCATTTCCTAGGCATTCACCAATCACAGGCACCGGACGATCGCACCGCTCTGGCGTTTCGCTTGCCGTCGCCGGGTCGGCTGTGTTCCTAGCACGCATCGTCCCAAACGGGCCCGAAAGTACCGAACGGTTACATGAAAAAGATCGAAGCCATCATCAAGCCGTTCAAGCTCGACGAGGTCAAGGAAGCCCTGCAATCGCTGGGCGTCCAGGGCATGACCGTCATCGAGGCCAAGGGATATGGCCGCCAGAAAGGGCATACGGAGCTCTATCGCGGCGCTGAATATGTCGTCGACTTCCTGCCCAAGATCAAAATCGAGGTCGTGGTCAGTGATGACCAGCTGACCGAT
>CAIYZB010000403.1 GCA_903930545.1 uncultured Alphaproteobacteria bacterium | reverse complement strand
CCCTAAGACGCGAGGGGTCCGAATCCTGCAGTCCGGCGGTGCCCTGCGTCGTTACAGGACACCCTGCGGTCAGATGGCCAGATAAAGCTTCCGGGCCAGGGTCTCGATCTCGTTTCGGACGGTTCCGGCGGCCCCCTTGATCAGGGTGGCGACACCGCGACGAGCCGCCTCGCGGTCGCAGGACAGGACCATCTGCTTCACCGGGCCGATCCCCGCAGGGGGCATGGACAGGCGATCAAAGCCCAGGGCCACCAGAACAAAGGCCTCCAGGGGACGACCTGCCATTTCGCCGCAGACCGACACCGGCGTGCCTGTCTCGGCGCAGGCCTGCTGGATCGCCGCCAGGGCCCTCAGCGCCGGGGGCGACAGGAAGTCATAACGGTCGGCCACCAGGGGATTACCCCGGTCGGCAGCAAACAGGTACTGCATCAGGTCATTGGTGCCGACACTGACGAAGTCGGTCATGGGCAGCAGGGCGTCCAGGTGCCAGATCAGGGCCGGCGCCTCGATCATGGCCCCGACATCCAGGCGGGACGGGGCCGGGCGACCGCGCCTCAGCGCCCAGGCCACCTCGACGTCCACCAGGGCCCGTGCGGCGCGGAATTCGTCAACAGAGGCCACGAGGGGGAACATGACCCTCAAGGGCCGTCCGCGGCTGGCCGCGATCAAGGCCCGAAGCTGAAGGCGCAGCAGGGCGGGGCGATCCAGACCCATACGGATGGCGCGCCATCCCAGGGCCGGGTTTTCCTCCCGCTCGGCTTCCAGATAGGGCAGGACCTTGTCGCCCCCCAGATCCAGGGTGCGGAAGGTCACCGGCATGTCGCCGGCCGCGTCCATCACCCGGCCGTATAGGGCCGTCTGGGCGTTGAAGCGGGGCATTTCCTCGGCAACCATGAACTGGAATTCGGTCCGGAACAGGCCGATGCCCTCGGCCCCCGTCTCACCAAGGATGTCCAGATCCACATCCAGACCTGCATTCATCAGCAGGGTGATCTTGGCTCCGTCCCGGGTAAAGGCCGGGGTATCCCGCAGCTTGGCGAACTCCGCGCGGCGCTGAAGACGGACGTCCAGGCGGGCATTGAGGGATTTGACCACGTCAGGCCTTGGCCTCAGATAGGCCTCGCCGGTCTCGGCGTCGACGATGACGGCATCGCCCTCAGACACCCGATCTCGCAGATTGGCCAGTCGCCCCACACAGGGGATGTCCAGGGCCCGGGCGACAATGGCCGCATGGCTGGCGGAGGAGCCTTCCTCCAGCAACAGGCCCTTCAGCTTGGTGCGATCATATTCCAGCAGGTCCGCAGGCCCCAGGTTTCGGGCGATCAGGATAGCCCCGTCCGGCAGGTCCCGGGCCTTGTGGCCATCACCTGACAGGTGACGCAGCAGGCGATCGGCTAGGTCCTCGAAATCGTGCAGGCGTTCCCTCAGATAGGGATCGCGGGCCTGACCCAGCCTGGCACGGTGTTCTGAGCGAACCCGCTCCACCGCCGCCTCAGCCGTCAGTCCGTTCTTGACGGCATCTTCCAGGGACCGGTTCCAGCCCCGGTCATGGGCAAACATCCGGTAGGTCTCGAGAACCTCGTAGGAGGCCTCGACCAGGCCGTGCTGGCCTTCCAGCATTTCGTCGATCTGCGCCTGGAGGCTCAGGATCGCCTTTGTCAGGCGGGCTTCCTCGGCCTGGACGTCGTCCGCCAGAAGCTGGGAGGGTGCCACGGGGCGCTCGTGCAGGACCGCAACCCCGATGGCCAGTCCATCGGCGAACTTGGCCCCCTTCAGCCGCTCGGGCTTGTGAGGGACGATTTCCACGCCCTTGAGCTCGGTTTCCGCGACCAGTTCGCCCCCG
The DNA here is from genome assembly GCA_903930545.1 of uncultured Alphaproteobacteria bacterium. GTDB lineage: Bacteria > Pseudomonadota > Alphaproteobacteria > Caulobacterales > Caulobacteraceae > Phenylobacterium. Next base: position 2,126 of record CAIYZB010000403.1, on the reverse strand, counting down.
GCCACCATCTCGGCCAGGACCATGGCGACGATCTGCAGGTCCTCGACCTCGTCGTCGGAATAGACCCGCTCTGTGCGGTTCTGAACCGCCAGGACCCCGATGGCCCGCCCGCCACGCAGCAGGGGTACGCCCAGAAAGGCATGGAACGGATCTTCGCCGGTTTCAGGACGATAGGAAAAGGTCGGGTGGTTGGGGGCGTCCGACAGATTCAGGGGACGGCCCAGGCGCATGATTTCGCCGATCAGACCTTCACCAGGCTTCATCTGGGTGACGTGCACGGCGTCAGGGTCGAGACCCTCGGTGGCAAACAGCTCCATCTCCCCGGAGCCGCGACGCATATAGATGGAACAGACCTCGGCCACCATGGATCGGGCAATGATGCGCACGACCATGTCGAGACGGCCCTGGGCAGGGCCACCTCCGGCAAGAGACTCACGGATCTGCCTCAGCAGGCTCCGCTGACCTCGAATGGCGACGCCGGGTAGGGCCATCGTCCTGTTGATCTCCCTGTTCTTGGATCGATCTAACAGGATTGCACGACGGAACGGAGACCGAAAAGTGCCGTCCTGACGAAGGTTTGTATGAAATGACCTGAAAAGGGCGGCGTCTGAGGGGCAGAACCGTGCCCGGAGGCTTGGCTCCGGGGGCATGACAACCTAGATTGTCTTCGTGCAGACGGCTCTTCGCTCTTCGCCGCGTTTCAGGCCTCCGGTTCCCAGACCTCCGGACCAGGCCCTGCCTTTTTTCACAGCTCTCTGGAAACTCGTCGACAACCCCATCGAGGCCTGGCCCAGAGCCGTCTTCGAAGACCCCCACTATGTCCGCAGCGATAATCAGCGGGCCTTTGTCTATGTGACCGAACCTGAAGCCCTGCGGGCCATCCTGCTGGACGAGGCTGATGCCTTCCCCAAGGACTGGATGTTCGAGCGGGTGGTGAAGCCGGCTCTGGGTGAGGGTCTGCTCACCGCCCAGGGCGAACATTGGCGCTGGCAGAGGCGCGCCGCCGCCCCGGCCTTCCGCCACGACCTGATCCTCGGCATGACCCCGGTCATGACCAGGGCGGCAGAGACGGCCCTGGAACGCTGGCGGACGGCTGGTGAGGGTGTCTCCTTCGACATCGCCCACGAAATGACCCAGGTGACCTTCGACGTCATTCTGGAGACCATGCTGTCTGGCGGGGAAGGGATCGACATTGCCGAGACCACCCGGCAGATCGCCAACTATCTGGAGAGCCTCGGTCGCGTGACCCCGGCTGACATTCTCGGTTGGCCGGACTGGGCCCGACAGGCCCTGGCTCCCAAGGGCCAGAAATCTGTCCGCTACATGAAATCCATGATGGACCAGATGGTCCGCAGGCGCCGTAGCCAGCCGCCGCGGGATGATCTGGTTGAACTGCTGTTGCAGGCCAAGGACCCGGAAACCGGCCAGGTCATGGATGATGGCCTGGTTCGGGACAACCTCCTGACCTTCCTGGGGGCCGGTCACGAGACCACGGCCCTGGCCCTGACATGGTCGCTCTATCTGCTGGCCAGTGATCCCGAGAGCGAGGCCCGTGTTCTGGCCGAGATCGCCGCCGTCGCCGGCGAGGACAGCATCACCGCCGATCACCTTGAGCATCTGGTCTTCACCCGACAGGTGATCCAGGAAGCCATGCGCCTCTTTCCCTCCCTGCCCATCATGACCCGGATGTGCGACCGCACGGTCCAGGCCGGGTCCCTGAAGATCGAGGCGGGGAGCTATATCTTCATCCCCCTCTATGCCCTGCATCGCCATCGGGCCCTGTGGAAGGACCCGGACGTCTTCGATCCGGACCGCTTTGCCCCCGGCAGCCCGGAGGCCAATCGTCGCTTTGCCTATATGCCCTTCGGCGCCGGCCCCAGGATCTGTATCGGGGCGACCTTTGCCATGAACGAGGCCATCGCCGTCCTGGCCACCCTGATCCGGGGCGCGCGGTTCGGTCACGATTCCCGCCGCTTCATCCGGCCCCTGGTGCGGATCTCCATGCGGCCCGAGGGCGGTATGCCCATGACGGTCCGCCGCCGCTGAACTGGCCCCCTCCACCGCTTCGCGGTCCCCCTCCCCCAGAGGGGGAGGAATTGTTCAGAGCTAATTGCTCCCCCTCTGGG
>CAIYZB010000402.1 GCA_903930545.1 uncultured Alphaproteobacteria bacterium | reverse complement strand
GGCTTTGGTCATCACGACCTCCCTGGAATCGGCAGAGTCATTGCAATCCCCACGGCTTTAGCCGAAACGGCGGACGCTTTCGATGGAGGCCTGACCATGAGTGACCTGAGCGCCCTGGCGGGGGCCACCATCGTCTTTGATCTGGACGGCACCCTGGTGGATACAGCCCCCGATATCGTGGGCACCATCAATACCCTTCTGGTCCAGGAAGGCCTCGCCCCCCTGCCCGCCCAGGCCTCCCATCTGGTCATAGGCCGGGGAGCCCACTGGGGCCTGGAGCGGGCTTTCCAGATCGCTGGAGCGCCGCGCAGCCCGGGCGAGCTCGATGCCCTCGTCACCCGGTTCCGCGACCACTATCTGGCCCATGTTGCCGATGGCTCCCTGCCCTTCCCCGGCATGGTGGAAGCGGTCACCCGCCTGAGGACCGCAGGGGCAAAGACCGTGGTCTGCACCAACAAGATCACGGCCCTCACCCACGCCCTGCTGGAGGCCCTCAGCCTCACCCACCTGTTCGATGCCGTAGTGGGCGGTGATGCCGCTCCGGCCCAGAAGCCCGACCCCCGCCCCCTGATCCAGGCCATAGCGGCGGCCGGCGGCGATCCCGCCCGGGCCGTCATGGTGGGGGACGCCGCGCCCGACGCCGGCGCCGCCCGCGCTGCCGGCGTCCCGCTCATCCTGGTCAGCTTCGGCTATAGCGAGACCCCGGCCGCCGATCTGGACCCCGACATCCTGATCCATCACTTCGATGAGCTGGCCCACGCCTGCCAGTCGCTTCTCAACCCTTGAACCCCGCCCCCGACCGGGCTATAGGCGCATCCCTTCCTGGGGATGCGTAGCTCAGCGGGAGAGCACCTCGTTCACACCGAGGGGGTCACAGGTTCAATCCCTGTCGCATCCACCATTTATTTCTCAGCCAATTCATGTATTTGCTGGGAATTCGCCATCCAAAAATCTGTTGAGTATGTCGTCTCTGTCACCGGATAGATGCCGTTTGACGACAACTGACTCATCATCCTACTTCGCCGTAAACGTCTCACGATGTCTTTGGATGTAAGCCGGGTGTGGCCAGAGTCGTTCGTCAGAAGGCAGGTGAATTCTGTTCATCTGGCGATCGAAAAGGACACGCAACTCGGCAGGTACTTTGTTGTGCGAAACGAGCAGCCTGTAGTCATCGGTGAGTGAGATTAGGTGTCGGTCAAACAGCCAATGAACCGTTCCTGATAATGCTATGCCATTCTGGACGACATCAGGGCCACCTTCTCCAACCCCCCAAATGTGGGCCGCCTGGACTTCCGATCTGCCACCACCATTGATGATCTGAAGTCCCGTGACAGCGCATCGGTCGTCGTAGGCATCACAAACATGCCTGCGAAAGTTGGCGTCGCGAATCTTTCTATTCGTGAGGACTTGTTCGACCCGACGGACTTGATCGGAGCCTGGCGCATTCTCAAATTCGAAGGGATGAGCGGCCTCTTCAACGCCAGTTAGACCGAGCCGAATTGCGTTTTCCGGCGCCAGAGTCTGAGACAGCCCGGAAGTGACAATCTGGGCAAAGTCAGTGTCGGTGAGTGAACGCACTGATCTGCCTCGAAGGTATACTCCGACCTCCTTGATCGGCATTTCACGCAGCGCTTGCTCCGCATAGCGCCCTTCCCCCCTCCAGGAGACATTTTGATCGAATTCAAGGTAGTCAGCGAACCGTGCAAAAGTCAGCGCAGGGCTGGCCGGGTCTGGATCAAGACCGACAACCCGCGCGACTGCAAAATAGGCTAGATTGCCCCCGTCAGCACGCGGGCGGCGAAGCACCACCCAATCGCCCAGAGTCGCCTGGACAATACTCAGATATCGCCTGGGAAATTGGTAGTGGCGCGTCAGCACGTCATCGTAGGCC
>CAIYZB010000401.1 GCA_903930545.1 uncultured Alphaproteobacteria bacterium | reverse complement strand
TGTAGCGCGGCTCTCAGCTCATCCGGATAGGGGCTGCCGGCACCGAGAAACTCATTGATCACCACCGGAAGTGCGCCCTCCGGCCAGATGATGGCCTGAGGAAGAGTGCCGGTCTTGCGGGTCGACAGCTCGATATAGGTGCGGAAAATCATGTCGAGATTTTCCGGGCGCCATTTTTCCTTCTGGTCGATATCCGCCTGGACCAGGCGCAGGAGGGGGGCGGAGGCCTCCATCTTCGGGGCTGTGTGGAGGTGCCAGCTGCCCAGGCCATAGAGCCCCACCAGAGTCAGGACCATGGCCGTGACGGCCGTAGCCCGGACCTGTTTCCAGGCAGGGTCCAGGACCAGGACCGCGCTCGCCCCCAGGGCAATGGTGATCCAGGTCAGGCCATAGCTGCCGACATAGGCCGCCATCTGGCTCGGCGCCGTGCCCGCGGCCCAGGCCTCCCCCGGCAGATCCCAGGGAAATCCGGTCAGGAGATGACCACGCAGCCACTCAGCCCCGGCCAGACATCCGGCGAAGACAAGGACCCGAATGGCACCACGGATGGCGGCCAGGTGGTGGACCAGCCCGGCAAGACCCCAGAACAGGGCCAGACCACCGCCCATCAGGAGGAGGGCAAAGGGTGCCATCCAGCCCTGGTTGGCCGCATCCACCATGAAGGGCTCGACGATCCACCAGATGGAGACGGCGAAATAGCCGACCCCGGACAACCAGCCCCGGAAAAAGGCCTGGCTCCGGCTGGTGGCCCGATCGATCCCCCAGAGCATGAGGCCAAAGCCCAGCAGGCCCGGAAGAAGTCCAAAGGGCGGATGGGCAAGACCGGCCGCCAGTCCGGCCGCAAGGGCCAGGACGCGGTCCCGCCAGGCGACTGGCAGCTCAAACCTCATTCGGCGGGCTTGGTCGCAGGCCGGATCCGGACCCGCTTCACCCGTCGGGGATCGGCATCCACCACCTGGATCTCGAACCCGGCGGGATGGGGAATGACCTCGCCCCTCTGGGGCACGCGGCCAGCCAGGGCGGTCACCAGACCCCCCACGGTATCGATCTCTTCCTCGAGATCGGGCGGGGTCAGGTCGAGGCCGAGCGCCTCTTCCAGTTCCTCGAGAGTCGCCCGGGCATTGGCCTCGAAGACACCGCCGGGCCGCGCCGTCACACTGGCATGGGCGGCCTCGTCATGTTCGTCATCGATCTCGCCCACCACCGCCTCGATGAGGTCTTCCAGGGTAACCAGACCGTCGGTCCCGCCGAACTCGTCAATCACCATGGCCATGTGGGTGCGGGTGGCCTGCATGCGCAGCAGCAGGTCCGCCGCCCGCATGGAGGCCGGGACATAGAGGGCATCGCGACGCAGACGATTGAGGATCTGGTCGGAATCCGCAGGACGCGCACCTGACCCGGCCAGACGCTTGAAGACATCCTTCACATGGACCACCCCGACGGGGTCATCCAGGGTGTCGCGATAGATGGGCATGCGGGAATGTTCGGCCTCGATGAACTGTTCCACCATCTCCCCGAAGGGGGTGGAAAGCTCCACGGCCACAATGTCAGCCCGGGGGGTCATGACATCCTCGACCCTCAGGGTCTGGAAGGCAGCGGCCTGATCCACCAGGGCTCCGCCGGGACGAACCGGCTCGGCCGGGCCGGGGATCTGGGCCTGGCCCCAGAGGCGTTGCCACAGGGCCCGGACACCCCGCACTGGGCGGGTCGATCCGGGCAGACTTGGGTCGTCCGAGCTAGACATGGTCTCCCGCTTCGGCCGCATAGGGATCAGGGATCCCCAGACCAGCCAGAACGATACGCTCCAGGCCTTCCATCTGGTCGGCCTCGGTATCGGTGATGTGATCATAGCCGAGAAGATGCAGCACGCCATGGGTCACCAGGTGCTGCAGATGATGGGCCAGGGGCTTGGCCTGTTCCTCAGCCTCCCTCAGGCAGGTCTCGAAGGCCAGGGCCACGTCCCCCAGATGATGTTCCGGGTTCTCGACGGCCGGAAAGGACAGGACATTGGTGGCCTGGTCCTTGTCGCGGAACTGCTGGTTCAACTCATGAATGGCCGCATCATCGGCCAGAAGAACCACCACCCCGCCCACGGCCCCCGCGCCCTTGAGGGCGGCCTCGGCGGCAGCGATCACCAGGGCCTCGACACTGGCCAGGGCACTGCTCCAGGCCTCCGCCTCGATCTCGACCTCGATCAAGGGGTCTGGCTCCGCTTGGCGGCATCGGCGTCATAGGCCCGGACAATCCGCTCCACGAGGGGGTGACGCACCACGTCCTCGACGGACAGGCGCGACACACCGACCCCCTTGACCCCCTCAAGCAGACTCACCGCATGGGCCAGGCCGGAATCCCGGCCATTGACCAGGTCTACCTGGGTGGGATCCCCGGTGACTGCCATGCGAGCCCCCTCCCCCAGTCGGGTCAGGAGCATCTTCATCTGCAGGCGGGTGGTGTTCTGGGCCTCGTCCACAATGACAAAGGCATGGTTCAGGGTCCGCCCGCGCATGAAGGCCACGGGGGCGACCTCGATCTCGCCCTTTTCCCGGCGACGGCGGAACTGGTCCACCCCCAGGATGTCAGACAGGGCTTCCCAGATCGGGGCCATATAGGGATCGACCTTTTCCGTCAGGTCCCCGGGCAGAAAGCCGAGACGCTCGCCGGCCTCCACCGCCGGGCGGGTGACGATCAGGCGCTCCACCTCGCCGCGCAGCAGCAGGCCGGCCCCATGGGCTACGGCCAGAAAGGTCTTGCCCGTGCCGGCCGGACCCAGGCCAAAGACCAGGTCACAGGCCCCAAGGGCGTCCAGATACCGCGCCTGTCCCGGGGTCTTGGGCACTACCTGGCCGCGCTTGCCCACCGGCAGACCGCCGCCACGGGACCCGGCCTCGCCGGACCGGACCTGACCAATGGCTACCCGCACATCAGCCTCGGTGACCTCACCGCCCTGTTCAGCCCGATCCCCCAGGGCCTGGACCACCTTGCGGGCCTGGCCTCGCTTGCGGGCATCCCCATCCACGGAGATCCCGCCGCCGGGGGTTTCGATCAGGACGGAGAAGGCGTCTTCGATCAGGGCCGCATGGCGGCTGGCCGGGCCGATGACGGCGCGGACGGCCGACTCGGACAGGGTCAGGAATTCGGACTTGCTCACGCGGTCTCCAACTGAATCTGGCCAGACAGGCTCATCCGGGCGGAGGCCTCGATACGAACCGGCACGATCTGGCCGACGAGATGGGCAGGTCCATCCATGTGGACGGCCTGAAGATAGGGGCTGCGGCCGCTGAGCTGGCCGTCATGGCGGCCCAGGCGCTCCACCAGCACCGGCAGGACCTTGCCGACCTGTTGGGCATTGAAGGCTTTTTGCTGGTCTTCCAGCAGGGCATTGAGGCGGGCCAGGCGTTCGTCCTTTACCGCCTCGTCGATCTGGCCAGGCATGGCCGAGGCCGGGGTACCGGGACGACGGGAATATTTGAAGGTGAAGGCACTGGCATAGCCCACCTGCCGGATCAGGCTGAGGGTCGCCTCGAAATCGCTCTCCCGCTCCCCGGGGAACCCCACGATGAAGTCGCCGGAAATGGCGATATCGGGCCGCGCTGCCCGGACCTTTTCGATCTGGCGCAGATAGGACTCCGCCGTGTGCTGGCGGTTCATGGCCTTGAGGATCTTGTCCGAACCCGACTGCACCGGCAGGTGCAGATAGGGCATCAGGGCCTCGACCTGCGCATGGGCAGCAATCAGGGCCTCGTCCATGTCCCGGGGGTGGCTGGTGGTATAGCGGATGCGGTCCAGGCCCTCGATCAGGGCCAGGGCGCGAACCAGACCGGCGAGACCGCCCTCGGCCCCGTCATAGGCATTCACATTCTGCCCCAGCAGGGTGATCTCCCGGACCCCCTGTTCGGCAAGGCCGCGGGCCTCGGCCAGGATGCTGTCGGCAGGACGCGACCATTCTCCGCCGCGGGTATAGGGCACCACACAGAAGGTGCAGAACTTGTCGCAGCCCTCCTGGACGGTGAGGAAGGCCGTGACCCCGGTGGGTCGCCGCGCCGTGGGCAAGGCGTCGAACTTTTCATCCGCCGCAAAGTCGGCCGCCAGACGCTCGCCCCGGGCGCGATGGGTGCGGGCAATCAGTTCCGGCAGCTGGTGATAGGCCTGAGGCCCCACCACCAGATCCACGGCGGGCTGGCGGCGCATGATTTCCTGACCCTCGGCCTGGGCCACGCAACCGGCCACGGCGATGGTCATGGTGGCCCCCGCCTCGGCCCGGGCCTGTTTCATCTGCTTGATATAGCCCAGCTCGGAATAGACCTTTTCCGTGGCCTTTTCGCGGATGTGGCAGGTGTTGAGCACCACCAGGTCCGCCTCTTCCGGCGCATCGGTCATGCCATAGCCCAGGGGGGCCAGGACATCGGCCATGCGCTCGCTGTCATAGACATTCATCTGACAGCCGTAGGTCTTGATATACAGACGCTTGAGGGGCGGGGTCTCGGACATGGCCGGGTTATGGGGCTGTGGAAGAAATAGCTCAAGCCCGGGGCCGATCTAGTCGGTCAGGGGCACGCCATAGAGTTCAAGGCGGTGGTCCACCAGGCGGTAGCCCAGCTTGCGGGCGATGGCCTCCTGCAGGGCCTCGATCTCAGGATCGACGAACTCGATCACCGTCCCGGTCTTCATGTCGATAAGGTGGTCGTGATGGCTGTCGGAGGCCTCTTCATACCGCGAACGGCCATCGCGGAAGTCCAGACGGGAGATGATCCCCGACTCCTCGAACAGGCGCACGGTGCGATAGACTGTGGCGATGGAGATATGGGGGTCAACCGCGTGGGCCCGGCGATAAAGCTCCTCCACATCGGGATGATCCTGGGATTGGGACAGCACGCGGGCAATGACCCGGCGCTGCTCGGTCATGCGCATGCCCTTTTCGATGCAAAGGCTTTCGATCCGATCCACGGCCGGGCTCCTGTCTCTCTCGCCTAACCTAGGCTGAGTTGTCGCCCCGTCAAAGGTCGCGACGCATCACCAGGGCATCGATATTGGGACCCAGGGCCCGGGCATAATAGCCCCGCCTCAGTCCCACCTGACGAAAGCCTGCTCCTTCATAGAGACCAATGGCGGCGGGATTGTCGGTGGCCACCTCCAGAAACAGGGCCAGGGTGCCCATGGTCGCGGCCCGGTCGATGGCGTCACGCACCAGGGCCTGGGCCAGTCCCCTGCGACGGAAGGCGGGATCGACTGCAAGGGTCAGGATCTCGGCCTCACCAGCCAGATCGCGACAGAGGATGAAGCCGCACAGTTCCGGAGCTCCCACCCCAAGGCCAAAACTGCAATGGGCAGCCAGGATTTCCCCCAGGGCTTCCGCGGACCAGGGCGTATCAAAGGCCGCCGCATGGACCCGGGCGGCGCCATCCAGATCGTCGGTCCGGAGGGGACGCGGGATCATGTACCCGGCAGCCGGGCATCCGGCGCACGCAGATAGAGGGGCCGCGGCGGGGTCACCGGCTTGAGCCGGGCGAGCCGGGCAATGGCCACGGGATCTGCGTGGTCAGCGGAGATGATCTGCGCGCCTGGCCGGTCCATCAGCTCCCCCCCCGTGCCCACAAGCGTGGTCGGGGCGAAGATCTCCAGCTCGGCCCGGGCTTCGCTGAGGGACAAGGCCCGGGGCGGGGTCTGGGCCTCACCCCCTAAAAAGGTCTGCAGATAGACCTGATCGCGCTTGGCATCGAGCACCGCGGCCACACGACCGGGCAGACCCTCGGCCAGGGCTTCCAGAAGGCCGACCCCTATGGCGGGGCGATCCAGGGCGGCTGAGAGGCCCTTTGCAAAGGCCAGACCCACCCTGAGGCCGGTAAAGCTGCCGGGGCCCACGGTCACCCCGATACGGTCCAGCTGGTCAAAGGCGAGACCCGCCTTGCCCATCATGTCCTGGACCAGGGGGGCGAGGCGTTCCTGGTGGCCCCGGGCCATGGGCTCGGCCCGGGTCGCCAGCACATGGTCGCCGTCCATCACCGCCACGGAACAGGCGGTGAGACAGGTATCAAAGGCCAGGAT
>CAIYZB010000400.1 GCA_903930545.1 uncultured Alphaproteobacteria bacterium | reverse complement strand
TCGCCCAGACCCGGCTGGGGGTTCCCGAGCGCCAGGCCTTCATGGCCCAGGTCGCCCGGGAAGTGGTTGCCCAGCACGAACGGGATCAGATCCGGGTCACGCCTGGTTTCAATCCTTAGAGGGTTTGGCAGGCGGCGGTGCTCCGGCGGTGCGGCGTTGGGCCAGGGCCGTGCAGGCGGCCTGACCGATCGGGCCCTGCTCGTCATAGACAAAGCAGTCGCCGACCGCGACGCCATCCGTGGCCCCGTGATTGACGGTCTCGAACCCGATCCATTCCGTGGTGGGCAGGCGGTGCAGATAGAGGGTCACATCACTGTTGATGAAGCCCAGGCCCTGGTCGCCGACATGGGCGCAGGGGCTGGCAAAGTCACAGGCCACGGCAACCCGGGTGAAGGGGGTGTGGGGAAAGCCCTCAACGATCTCCCGGACTTCACTCATCCAGGTGCGGCGCTGCTCGACCCCTCCAAAGGTGCCGGAGATCTGACGCGAGGCCCACATCCCGCCCAGGCCCTGACGGCGATCCTCAGGGGGAGGGATATCGGCGGGGAGGGGGACCTCCCAGACCGGCGGGTTCCAGACATTGCCAGGAGGATTCTCGGTCCGCCTCAGGAACTGGCAGGTGGCCCGGGCCATGCTGACCCCACCGGAAATGAACTCGGCGTCGATGACCTTGATGCGACCGCCGGAGCGGACGACCGTGGTCCTGACCTCCACCGGATCGAATCCGGGGAGCTTGTACATATCTACGGTCAGTCGGGCCGGGATGAAGTCGGGGTCGCCGTGAAGGCGCTCCAGCTCAAAGCCCAGAAGGCCGATAATGACCCGGCCATGGAGTGAATTGGGATCCCACGGTCCGCGGGCGGCGGGGGTTGGAAGGAACTTATCGCCTTCCAGGGTGAAAAAAGCCTGGTTCTGCATAATGCCGCGACCATGGCGGATTCCCTGTGGTCGCGGCAAGCCGGGGGCCGTCTATTTTGTTGCTGGCGTCACGGAGAGCTTCCAGATCGTGTCGTCCGACAGGACCGCCTTGGCGGCGGCCTGGATGTCCTCAGCGGTGACCCGTTCGGTACCCGGCAGGATCGCGCGGATCGCGTCCAGGCGGCGAGGTTCTGCCTGGGCACCAGAGAGTTCGCCCAGCCAATAGCCGTTGGTTTCCCGTGACTTCGCAATCCGTTCAAGCCGAGGCTGCTTTGCCCGGGCCAACTCGTCGGGGGTCACGGGATTGGTCTTGAGGTCTGTGGCTATGGCACTGACATCCCGGAAGAAGGCCGACAGCTTGTCCGGCGGGATCTCGACGCTGGCGGAGACATAGCCCCAACCCGGCCAGACCATGCTGTGGCTGTAGTTGACTGACGGGGAATAGGTCGCCCCCTGCTTCTCGCGAAGTTCGGCGGTGAGGCGGAGGTCCAGGACCTCGCCCATGACCGCGACATCCCGGGCCCGCTGGGGATTGGCATAGAAGTCGGTGGTGGGCCAGGCGACGAAGCCGGTGGCCTGATCGGCGCGACCCTTGTGGTGGAGGCTGACCGGCACAGGCGTGGGTTTCGGGAAGCGGACCGTCAGCTGTTCGGGCTGCGGCGGCGGAGGCGAAGGCCTGGGAGGCAGGGCTCCCAGGGTAGCGGCCACGGCCTCAATGGCCTTGTCGACGGTGATGTCACCAACGACCACGACCTCGATGGCTCCGGCGGCCAAGGCGGGGGCCACGTCGTTCTGGAAGGCCTCCAGCCTGGCATTGGCGATTTCCTGTTTGCTGGGGAAGACCCAGCGGGCGTCCCCACCGTGCAACAGACCGCCAAGGTCGCGCTGAAGCACGCCGTTGTCAGTCGCCTCATACTGATCATGGACGGTCTTGCCGGAGGTCTTGAGGCGCTCAAAGGCTTCGGGCCTCCAGCCGGGTTCTGTGAGATAGGCGGCCAGGATCTGCATCTGGACGTCCAGATCTCCTGGCCGGGTATTGCCCGACAGGATGAAGGCATCATCGCCGATGCCGAAACTGGCACCATAATAGTTTGCCGCCAGGACCCGCTCCATGTCCTCAGCGGCGATCTGCTTCAGGCCGCCTTCGATATAGGCCCCCTGAGCCCAGGCGACATTCTGGCGATCCCGGGGCAGGTCAATCCGGCCATGGCCGACATTGACCCGGACCATGACCTCGTCGTCCTGGAAGTGGGTTGGCTTGATGGTCAGACGCACGCCGTTTTCAAAGCGGACGAAGACGGTGTCGAGGTCGGTGATGTCCCGGGTCTCGGCGACGATGCCCGGCGTGCCAAAGCTGGCATAGGGCCAGACCATCTGACGGGGGGCCTCCGGTGCGGCGACGGCGACCTTGCGCGAGGTCTCCAGCACACCGAGCAAGGCAGCCTCGCCGCCCGGAATGGACTTGGGCGCAGTCATGAAGACGAGGGGCCCCTGACCCTTGAAGCTGGCCTTGAGGGTCTCGCTGACTGCGGAGGCCTTCAGGCCCTTCACGGTGGCATCAAAGAGGGCGAGATCCTGAGCCGGACTGGTCACCACATCCTGTTCAGCCAGGGAGCCCAGGATTTCGCCGGCGAGCTGGGAGGGCGTGCGCGTTGCCGCCCCGGCGACATCGGTTTCCAGATTGGTCCGAAGTTCGGCAATTTCGCGGTCCAGTTCGTCCTGGCGGACGCCATACTGAACGGCCTGTCTTTGTGCCTGTTCCACAGCTGAAAGGGCCTCGCTCCAGCGACTGGCATCGGCATTGACCGTGACCATGGTCATCTCGGCGGCGTCATACTCATTGGTCTCGAAGACGCCTGCCCCCAGGAAGGGCGGCTGGGCCGATCGCGACAGGGCCGAGAGCCGTCGATTGACCACGGCAAAGGCCAGTTGCTGCACCAGCTCGGCCTGACGTTTGGCGGTTGAATCCGCCCGGATGTCCGGGCTGCGCAGCCAGACCATCTGGATCGACAGGGGCGCGCCCTTTTCCACCACCAGCTTGGCCTCCGCCTTGCGGGGCTGGACCTTGCCCTGGACCGGATCGGGGGAGGGCAGGGTGCCCGGGCTCCAGTCACCGAACTTCGCCTTGATCCTGGATTCCATTTCGGCAGGATCGAAGTCTCCCACCGCCACGATCACCGTCCGGTCGGGCCGGTAATAGCGGTTGTAGAAATCGACAAAGGTCTCTCTCTGAGCCGCCTGCAGGGTTGCTGTCTGGCCGATGGGGAAACGTTTCGGGGGCAACTGGCCTTTCAGCAGGAAGGTCAGGCGCTCCTTGTAGACCCGATAGGCCGGGTTATCCCGGGCCCTTTCTTCGGAGACCACCACCCCGCGTTCGCGGTCGATGGCCCCCGCATCCAGGGTCAGGTTGGTTGCGGTTTCCCGCAACAGCATCAGGGACTGGTCGACGGTTTCCGGCGCGGTGTTGGGCAGGTCGAGCTTGTAGACCGTCTCGTCGAAATCCGTGGAGGCATTGGTGTCGGCACCAAAGGCCAGGCCCAGGCGTTCCAGGATGCGCACCATCTCGCCCTCGGGCACAGCGGTCGATCCATTGAAGGCCATGTGCTCGAGGAAGTGGGCGACACCCTGCTGGCTGTCGGTTTCCATCAGGGATCCGGCATTGATCCGAAGGCGCAAGGCCGCCTGGCCCGCGGGGATCGACTGGCGGCGAATGGCATAGCGCATGCCATTGGAAAGGCTACCAAACCGGACCTCAGGATCGGCAGCGATGTCAGAGGTGGCCTGTGGCCACTGACCAGATGCGGGCTTGGCGGCAATTGGGGGTGCCGAGCGGACAGGCCAGGCCAGTTGCGGCACGGCGACCTTGGGCAGGCTTAGTCCTGTGGCACAGCCAGACAGGGCAAGGGCCGCGACAAGGCTCGGGGCTGCACGCCAGAAACGGATCATCAGGGGGTCACAGCCTCGCACAATTGAGGCGTGAGGATGCGCCGGGCCTGATGGCAGAGGCAAGGCGGGATCGTGGCGGCCGCAAGATCGCTAGTTTGAGGGGTGCCCCGAGACGTAATAGGTGCCGCTATTGCCGACTGCTGTGGCCGTGCCGCTGGCTGATCTGCCATGGCTTGCCACGGTCGTCTGGGCACCGGCACCGACATCGACCTCATTGGTCTGGTCATTGGTGACACTCATCCGGCCGCCGCACTCCGAACAGGCATAGCCGACGGCGCTGTTGCCCATGGCGGTGGCCGTTGCAGCCCCGTCATAGCCAGAATTGCCTTCAAAACTGGCGACAGCCTCGACCCCGCCGCCAGAGTTGAGCTGGACATTGTCCAGGACGATCTCGTTGCCGATCTCGCCAGCAAGCAGGTTGTTGCCGATCGCGGTCGCGTCAACGGAGGCTGCGCCGAACAGATAGGCCGAGCTGGTGGCCTGGGCCCTGACATAGGCCTGGTTGTTCTGGCTGTTGGTTACGTCCAGCAGCCCGCCTTCGTTGTATGTATTGGTCAGGTTTCCCGTGGCACTGGCGCTGGTATAGGCCGCCGCGGCACTGCCAAAGGCGGTGAACTGGGCGGCCTGTGTCAGGTCTGCTGTATTGCGTTGCTCTATGATGTAGCGCTGGGCCGAACCGCCGTCGCCTGAGCTGGACAGACTGTTGCCCTCCGTCGTGGCGGCGAACTGCGCCGTGCCGGTGACCTCGCCATAGATACCTCCGCCATCAGAGGTCACGGTGGCGGCATTGTTCTGATGGACCAGTCCGCCTATCGCCGCTGTGGTCAGGCCGATGGCCTGGCGGTTGCCCTGGGCGGTGACGGTGGCACTCAGGTCGCCGACCCCGGCCTCCGGGGCCTCGATATGACTGTGAGCCGTTACCGTGGTCGGGCCGGTGGTCTGGTTGAAGACCGAGGTCAGGGCCCCGCCGCTGACCGTGGCATCGCCGCCATTGCCGGTGGCGAGGGTCGCGAGATCCGTACTGGCTCCCGAATGGACAGCGACATCGAGGCGGGTATCGGCCAGGACCGCACCCTGGGCCGTCTGATTGGTGCGCATGTCCAGATCTGCGGCATCGGCCCCGGCCGAAAAGGCATTGGCCGTCGCACTGGTCTGACCGCTGGTGGCCTCGCCGATCTCCACGACATTCAGCTGCTGGCCGGAAAAGACATCCCCAAGCTGGACCTGGGTATTGACCAGGCTGGAGGGCAGGGTCTGACTAGTAGCGGCCCCGCACGGAAGGATCGCGACGAGCGTCCCAACGAGAAGGATCGGCGCGCGTCTGGCCATTATTGGTACCCACATTGTTATAGGCAGGGACATAGCCCCCGGTGAGGCCGATCGTGCCGTCGCCGAGGGGGTCGGAGGTCAGGCAGGACTGGGGACCGGGCATGCCATAGAGGTTGGCTGTCATCTCCACAGTGGCGCGTTCCACCAGGGCTCGGACCGCCAGCTGCATGGGCTCGAGGGCTCCCGCACCAGCAGAGACGTCAAAGACATTGCCGTTCATGAAGTCGAACAGGCCAATGCCGACTTCCCGGCCAACCACCTGTTTCTGATAGGAAATCACGTCCACCACCTCGAGGGTGCGGGTGTTGATCAACCTCATGTCGATGCCGATGTTCATGACGAACAGTCGGCCCCGGAAATTGCCCTTGGGGTCCTTGGCATCCACGGCCCCGGCCGAGATATCGGCCCCGGCCGAACGGAGATTGTAGTTCAGCTCGGTGATGCCACCGGCGACATAGAAGTCTGAACCCGGAACCTGACCGGCCAGGATGCGGCGATATTCTGCCGGCTGGTCGGGGGAGGGATTGGGGGCATCAGAGATGAGCTTGTTATTGGCGTATTTGAGCTCGAGCTCGGAGACCGAGGTGTCGAAACGCTCGACGAGGGGCATGCCGGCCTTGGCGAAGGCGGACATGGCCATGAGAGAGGCCCCTTGAGTGATCTTGCGGCCTGAGCCGTCACTTTCCGACTTGCCCGTATAATCGGCGATGCGGCCGACGGCGATGCGGGGGGCGACAATG
Organism: uncultured Alphaproteobacteria bacterium; assembly: GCA_903930545.1. GTDB lineage: Bacteria > Pseudomonadota > Alphaproteobacteria > Caulobacterales > Caulobacteraceae > Phenylobacterium. The sequence goes on along the minus strand of CAIYZB010000400.1, from coordinate 2,767 downwards.
CCTGCGCCCCGGGCATAGCCAGCCATGCAGACCAGGGCGGCGGAGTAGGGCGTCGGGTTTGCAGTTACAGGCGCGTTGCCGATGGCCTTGGCATAGTTGCCGCTGGAGCCTGCCGAGGTGCTGACGCATCCGGCCAGGGCCAGGCTGGTGGCACTGAGCAGGGCAAGGATGCGGGGGGCCGTTCTAGTTGCCATTGCCAACGCCTCCGGCTGTGACCTGGGAATGGGCCGTGACCACGCCGTTGTTTACCTGGCTCGAATTCACGATGACCGTATTGTTGCTGCCCTGGGTGATGACCACCAGGTTATTGCCGATGGCCGTGGCTCCGCCGCCCAGGGACCCGACCCCGGCATAGGCGTCTGCGGCACCGGTGGCGCTGGAGAAATTGGATTGATCCTCACCCGTCAGGATCAGGCCGTCGACGATCACCCGATTGCCATTGGCATCGCGGGTGGCCACATCGACGGGATGATTTTCTGACCCGGCCCGGCGGCCATAACCGGCATTGAAGTCTGCGGAATTGGTGCTCATCAACTGGGCGCTGGCCGGGCCCGCCCCAAGGGCAAGGGCTGCAAGGCCCAGGGCCGCAAGCCGCTTCGAGGCGGTAGATTTTGCAGCCATGGACATAATTATCTCCGCGCGGGCATAGGTCGTGGCCGAAAGCACGCAACAGCCGTGCCAAAATCGGACACCGACCTGTTTGCAACCCAGACCCTCGCGATTTGGTTAAGGCCGAAGGAAGGAATGGGTGTCACTCAGTCGAAATTGGTCCCTGGAGATAGTTTTTGAGCGAAAATCACGAGCTTCCAGCCAGATCAGCCCAGCCTTTTCTTAAGGCACCCTGGCCGGTGACCGCTCTGGTGGGCGCGCTTCTGGTGGCCTATGGGCTCCAGTCTCTCCTGCCCCAGGAGCAAATATTGCCGCGTTGGGCCTTTTCGGGGGCCAGTCTGAGGGCCGGGCACTGGGAGGTCACCCTCAGTGCGATCTTCCTGCATGGCAGTTGGGCCCATGTCCTGATGAATGCAGGCGGTGCCCTGGCCTTCGCGACCCCTGTGGCCCGGTGCTTCGGGCCGGCGGGCCGGGGCGTTGCTGGCTTCTTCGTCTTCTATCTTCTGTGCGGAGCGCTTGCGAACCTTGCCCATCTCGCCATCGACCCTGAAGGCACCAGCCTGCTGGTCGGCGCGTCCGGGGCGATCTCGGCCATGATGGGGGCCTCGGCCTGCATTGTCGGGGGCAGGGGGCGGCCCGGTTCCATCTTCAGCCCGCCGGTGCTCAGCCTCGGTGGGGGCTGGCTGGCGGTGAATCTCCTGGTCGCCGTGCTCGGCCTTGCTCCGGGTCTGGGCGGCGGTGCCATTGCCTGGGATGTGCATCTTGCCGGATTTGTGATCGGCGTTTTGCTGATCGGGCCCCTGGTGCGGCTCTTCGCCCCCCGATAGTGCGTTGATTATGGTGTGAAACTGGGCGACCGTCCGATCTCGGATAGGGAGAAACAGTCATGCTTGTTACCCAGATCCTCAAGACCAAGGGTGACCTCGTCTTTACGGCGACGCCCAATGACACGGTCAGCGCGATCTGCGCCCTGCTGCATTCCCGACGGGTCGGGGCCATGGTTATCCTGGATGGCGAGGACGTGGCGGGAATCGTGTCTGAACGCGACATGGTCCGTGCCCTGGCGGAGGGCGGGGCCTCGGCCCTAAGTCAGCCGGTCTCGGCCTTCATGACCCGGGACGTGATCTTTGCCAGCCCGGCTGAGTCGGTGGACACCTTGCTGGAGCAGATGACTGACCGGCGCATCCGCCACCTTCCAGTGGTGGAAAAGGGTCGCTTGCTCGGGATCGTCTCCATCGGCGATCTGGTGAAATACAAGATCTCCGAGGTGGAGGCCGAGGCGGACGGCCTGAAGGCCTATATCTCGACGGGCTGAGTCCCGCTGAAGATCTCGGCCCCTTCGCAGGCAGCGGCTGCGGCCAGGCTGTAATTGTCCAGGACCTCGGAGGTTGCGTCTCGGGCCCGCAAGAGGGCTTCGCGCAGGGCGCAGGTGGCGAGATCGGGACAGTCATCGCATTTGCGAAACGACAGCCGGCTGACACAGGGGGCCAAGGCCAGGGGTCCGTCCATCACCCGGATGGCTTCGGCAAAGGATATGTCCTCAGCAGATCTGGCCAGGACATAGCCGCCAAACTTGCCTCTGCGGCTGACAATCAGGCGGTTTCGGGCCAGTTCCAGGAGGATTGCCTCCAGAAACTTCCGCGGGGCGTCGGCTCTCAGGGCAAGTTCCCCGGCAGTCAGCTTTTCGCCATCCGCCCGCGCCAGCTCCACAAGAGCCCTAAGGCCATAGCGCGCCTTCTGAGATAGCATTTGCCGGTTCCCTCCGTCCCTGAGCGTCTATTGCATATGCTGCGGGCGCGCAGGTCCAGCAAACTATCCACCGCAGGTTTGGGCTTCTGTGCCGGGAGGGGTTGCGCGACGAATCGAGCCCCCATATAAGCCGCCCTCCGCTCGGGGCCGCCGGTCAGGAGCGAAAGGCGAGAGATGAAAATTCTCTTGATTTTCGCGAAAAACTGACTAGGTTCCGCTGCTCCGATCGAATCGTCACCGACTGAAGAGGGAAGCCCCTCGGCGGCCCGGCGGCGGACTTTTCCCTAAGATCCAGAGTTCTGGATCGGCCCGGAAAATTCCTGAAAAGGATCGATTGACACTCCTGGGGTTGGCCCTTAGACAGCCGCCTCCGCCGACCACTGGCGCTAAAAAGTGGGTCTGGCGGAAG
>CAIYZB010000399.1 GCA_903930545.1 uncultured Alphaproteobacteria bacterium | reverse complement strand
GAAAGGTGAGCGCGACATCAATGGTCGCTCTATCGGCATCGAGATCGTCAATCCCGGCCACGAGTTCGGCTATCGTCCCTTTCCGCCAGCCCAGATCGCCTCGGTCATCGCCCTGATTGGCGATATCCGCAGCCGCTGGGACATCGAAGACAGCAGCATCATCGGTCACTCAGACGTCGCCCCGGCCCGCAAGGAGGATCCCGGCGAGCTCTTTCCCTGGAAGACCCTGGCCGAGGCTGGGCACGGCCTGTGGGTCGAGCCTGCCCCTGCGCCGGGCGAACCCCTCTCTGAAGGGGCCGAGGGGGCAGGGGTCTTTGCCCTCCAGGCCGGTCTGACCCGCCTAGGCTATGACTGTGCGCCGTCAGGCACCTTTGATGTCCGCACCACCGAGACCATCCGCGCTTTCCAGCGACACTGGCGTCAGGAGCAGGTGGACGGGATCGCCGATGGCGAGACCCGGGCCAGACTGATTGCCCTGCTCAGGGCGGCGGCCTGATGCATCCGGCTCCCAGTTTCAAGGTCACGGACCGGGACCGGCTGCTGGCCCATCTGAGGCGCTATCCCTTCGCCACCCTGGCGGCGGCACCGGACGGTCGGGTCCTGATGGCCCAGGCACCCCTCATGGTGCGTGAACTGGACAGTGGGCTGGTCATCGACTTTCACCTGTCGACCAACAACAGCCTTGCCTCTGCCATCGCCAACGGCTTTTCGGCCTGCCTGGTGTCTGCCGGACCCGACGCCTATGTCAGTCCGGACTGGTATGTGGCGGCCGATCAGGTGCCCACCTGGAACTATGTCTCTGTGGAGGCCGAGGGACAGGTCAGCCCCCTGGACGAGGCCGCCACCATTGCCCTGCTGGATGACCTGTCCGCCCAGGTCGAGGCGAGGCTGGCACCCAAGGCCCCCTGGACCCGCCACAAGATGTCGCCGGGACGGTTCGAGGCCATGCTGCGGGGCATTGTCGGTGCCCGTCTGACCGTCCAAAGGCTGGAAGGCACGTTCAAGCTCAGCCAGAACAAGTCTGCCCCTGATCTGGCCGGGGTGGTCGCAGCCCTCGGTGATCATCCCGTGGCGCGGCTTATGGGGGGAGATGAGGCGTGAGCGGTGTCAATCTCAAGGCCCTCGGCCCCATGGATGCGCCGGAGGTCCTGTCCCTCTATCGCGCGGCGGCTGCCGGGCGCGGGGGTCTGGCACGGCACCCGGACGAGATCGACCTGGGCTATGTCCAGGCCTTCCTGACCCGGGCCTCGGCCGGGGGTGTCAGTCTTGGGGCCTATGTCGGTGACGTGCTGGCGGGCGAGATCCACGCCACCCGGATCGGGCCGCGCCAGTTTGCCCATGTCCTGACCGACCTGACGGTGGCTGTGCATCCGGACTATCAGGGCCAGGGTCTGGGCCAGGCCCTGTTCAAGGGCCTGTTCGCTGCGGCCGTGAGCCTGTCGCCGCCTGCTGAGCGGATCGAACTCATGGCCCGGGAGGGCAATGGCGATGCCATCCGCCTCTATTTGCGCCTGGGCTTTGTGATCGAAGGCCGTTTCCCCGGGCGGGTGCGTCTGGAAGACGGCACGGTGGAAGCCGATATCGCCATGGGCCGGCCCCTGCCATGAGCCTCGGTCTGGGCAGCCGGGTCCTGCAGGTCGATGACCTGCAGCTGAGGCCTCTCGCGGCCGCGGATGCTGAAGCGCTTTTCGCCCTGTTCAGCGATCCTGATGTCACTGAATACATGGACATCGATCCCCTGACCCAGGTTGCCGAGGCCCGGGACATCATCGCCTGGGCCCAGGATCTGGCCGCCGTGGATCAAGGCGGGCGCTGGGGCATCTGGCGGCCGGGAGCCGGGCTGATCGGCACCTGCGGTTTCAACAGTCTGGAGCTCAGTCGGGGGCGGCGGGGCGAGGTGGCCTATGATCTGGCCCGGGCCGAATGGGGCAAGGGGATCATGTCGCGGCTTTTGCCGGTCATCCTGGACCTGGGCTTTCGCGAACTGGGGCTGAGGCGGATCGAGGCCATGGTCACGGTGGGCAATCAACGGTCCTGCAAACTGCTGGAACGCCACGGCTTTACCCGCGAGGGCGAACTGCGTGACCACGGCTACTGGAAGGGCCGTTTCTGGGATCAGATTGTTTATGGACGCCTGTCGGACTAAAGCAGTCGGTGGAACCAGACGGCTGGGCGATCGCGCCTCCTTCGGGAGGGGAGGAAAGTCCGGGCTCCACCACGACATGGCGGCGGGTAACGCCCGCCGGGGGTGACCCCAGGGACAGTGCCACAGAAAGCAAACCGCCTCCGGGTTCGCCCGGCGGTAAGGGTGAAAGGGTGCGGTAAGAGCGCACCGCGGACCTGGCAACAGGGACGGCACGGCAAACCCCGCCAGGAGCAAGACCGAATAGGGACCTCGCGCCCGCGCAAGCGGGCAGGGCTGTCGTAGGCCTGGGAGGTCCGGGTAGGTCGCGAGAACCGTCCCGCGAGGGGCGGTCCAGAGGAATGATCGTCGCACCGGTCTCGACCGGTGGCACAGAACCCGGCTTACAGGCCGTCTGGTTTCCACATCTGCATTCGAACGGCCTGCCCCCAAGCCAGGACAGGGCTTTGCTTAACCAGTTCTATGTATGTTCTGTGGATCGTTTACGTATATTAACCATAAACCTCCGCTGAGCCCTTGAAATGCCCCAAAAAGGACATTGGGAGTCATTGTCACCCATTTCGAGGCATGTTAACCCAATGCCTTCGGTTCGGGGTCCGCTGATGCGCTGCGCAGGGCGCATGGGGCAGCTGGTTCCCCCGGCCAGGAATGCCCCGGTCGGGGCTGGGGATTTTGGGGCGCGGCATGTTTCTCTCGACCTTCGAGAAACAATTGGACGCCAAGCGGCGCTTCGTGGTGCCGCAGGAATTCCGCGCCCTGGTGGCGGGCACCTCCGACGGCGTCTTCTGCTTTCCCTCCATCGCCTCGGACTGCCTCGAGGGCGGGGGCAAGCCCCTGTTCGATCGCTATCTCGGCCTGATCGAGGAGCTGGATTTCGGCGACCCCCTGCGCACAGCCCTGGAGACCTCGGTTCTGGGGGGTGTGTCCAATCTCGGCTTCGATCCCGCCGGTCGCGTGACCCTGCCTGAAAATCTCTGCGACATGTTCGGCCTCACGGACTGGGTGGTGATTGTCGGCCTGGGGGACCGCTTCCAGATCTGGCAGAGGGATGCCTTCCAGACACACCGCGCCGCACAGAGGGACATTGCCCGCGAGGGTCTGGCCCAGCTCCGCAGCGCCCAGCGCGCCGCCCGCACTGGGGCCGGTCAATGAGCGAGGCCCATGTCTCCGTCCTGCGTGACGAGGTTGTTGCTGCCCTGGCTCCCAAGCCTGGCGAGCTGATGGTCGATGGAACCTTCGGGGCAGGTGGCTATAGCCGCGCCCTCCTGGCCACCGGGGCCCGGGTCATTGCCTTTGACCGCGATCCTACCGCCAGGCGCTTTGCCGACGGTCTGGGCAGCAGTTTTCGCCTGATCGAGGCGCGGTTCTCCGAGATGGACCAGGAGCTGGCGGCCGGTTCCGTCGATGGCGTGACCCTGGATCTCGGGGTGTCCTCCATGCAGCTGGACGAGGCCGAGCGAGGCTTTTCCTTCATGCGCGATGGTCCCCTGGACATGCGCATGGCGGCCGATGGCCCGACCGCTGCGGACCTGGTCAATGGCGCGGAACAGGCCGAGTTGGCCCGCATCCTCTATGTCTATGGCGAGGAACGCCAGTCGCGGCGGATAGCCGCGGCCATTGTCCGTCGCCGGGCCGAACAGCCCTTTCTGCGCACCCTGGAATTCGCCGACTTTGTGGAGCGGGTTCTGGGCGGTCGCCGCGGGGCCAAGGTTCATCCCGCCACCCGGACGTTCCAGGGGCTGCGCATCGCGGTGAATGAGGAGCTGGCTGAACTTGAAGCCGGGCTGGTGGCCGCCGAGCGCATCCTGAAGACCGGTGGCCGGCTGGCCGTTGTGACCTTCCATTCCCTGGAGGACCGGATCGTGAAGACCTTCCTCACGCCTCGGGCAGGCAAGTCTCCTGGCGGATCGCGCCATGCCCCGCCGGTGGAAGCCACGGCCGCGCCGAGCTTCGAGCTCATTTTCAATGGTGCCAAGGGTGCCTCTGAGGAGGAGACTCGGGCTAACCCCCGTTCAAGGTCGGCAAAGCTTCGCGCGGCTGTTCGAACATCTGCACCAGTCTGGCGGGAGGCTGCATGAACCTGTTCAATCGTTATTATCGCGGCGTGCGCCTCGTGGACATCGTGGCGACAGCCGCCCTGATCGCCCTGATCACCTCGCTCTATTTCGGCAAGACCATTGCGGGCGGTGAGCGCACCGAGATCGCCCAGGTCGAACGCCAGATCGAGGACGAGCAGGCCCGGATCCGCCTTCTGCGGGCTGAGGTCACTCACCTGGAAAATCCGTCCCGGCTGGGATCCCTTTCGGCCTCGCATCTCGGCCTGGCGCCCATTGCCGCCTCCAAGGAAACGACGCCGGACGGTCTGGCGGTTGCCCTTCAGAAGGCCCCGGTTTCTTGACCCTGATCACCCCGTCCTTTGCCTCGCCAGGCTGGCGATGGCTGAAGTCCAGGCTCTGGCAGCTTGAGCACGCCTTCGAGCGCGCCAAGGCTGCTGGCCGGGCGGAGGACGACACCCGCATCCGCATCATCGTGGTCATGGCCATTTTCTCCATGGCCTTTGTGATCCTGGCCGTCGGGGCGACCCGGATGGCCCTGTTCCAGGACTCCTCGGGGTCCGGCATCAGTCAGCCGACCGGCTCTTCCCGGGCTGACCTGACTGACCGCAACGGCACCATGCTGGCGGCCGACCTGCTGCATTATGGCCTCTATGTGGACCCCCGGGAGATCTGGGACACCGCAGAGACCCGTCAGGCCCTGCACAATGCTCTGCCAGGCCTGCCCCTGCGCCGTCTTGACGCGGCCCTGCGCGGCCAGAGGCGGACCTTCCTGATCGGAGCCCTGACCCCGGAAGTCAGAGGTCGCATCCACGAACTGGGCCTGCCCGGCGTGACCTTCGAACCCGAACAGAAGCGCGTCTATCCCCTGGGCCAGACGGCCGCCCATCTGATCGGCTTTACGGACACCGGGGGCGTGGGCCTGTCGGGCGCTGAATATGCCTTGAATGACCCCGTGCGCGCCGCTTTCGGCCAGGGTCAGACCGTTCCCCTGTCCATCGATCTGAGGGTGCAGGCGGCCCTCGAGGACGAGCTGTTCAAGACGGCCACGGCCCAGAAGGTCAAGGGTGCAGTGGGT
>CAIYZB010000398.1 GCA_903930545.1 uncultured Alphaproteobacteria bacterium | reverse complement strand
TGGTGGTGACCTTCACCAACAAGGCGGCCCGGGAGATGCGCGAGCGGATCACCCACATCATCGGCCCCCAGGCCGAGGGCCTGCGCTGGCTGGGGACCTTCCACGCCATTGCCGCCCAGATCCTGCGCCGCCATGCCGAACTGGTGGGTCTGAAGTCCAACTACACCATCCTGGACACCGATGATCAGGAACGCCTGATCAAACAGGTGCTGGAAGCCGAGAACATCGACGCCAAGCGCTGGACGCCCAAGACTTTTGCCGGCCTCATCGACCACTGGAAGAACCGGGGCTGGACCCCGGATCGCCTGCCTGCCGGTGAAGGTGCGGGGTTTGCCAACAACAAGGGCCAGGCCCTCTACCGGATGTATCAGGAACGCTTGCGGGTCCTGAACGCCTGCGACTTCGGCGACCTGTTGCTCCATAATCTAAGCGTGTTCCAGGGCCATGCCGACGTGCTGGCCGAGTATCACCGCCGCTTCCGCTACCTGCTGGTCGACGAGTACCAGGACACCAATGTCGCCCAGTATCTCTGGCTGCGCCTGCTGGGTCAGAAGCGTCAGAACGTCTGCTGCGTGGGGGATGACGACCAGTCCATCTATGGCTGGCGCGGGGCCGAGGTGGACAACATCCTGCGCTTCGAGCGGGACTTTCCCGGGGCAACCGTGATCCGGCTGGAGCGCAACTACCGCTCCACCAGCCACATCCTGGCGGCCGCCTCCGGTCTGATCAGCGCCAACAAGGGTCGCCTGGGCAAGACCCTTTGGACCGAGCAGAACGGCGGCGAAAAGGTCATCGTCCGCGGCGTCTGGGACGGCGAGGCCGAAAGCCGCCTCATCGCCGACGAGATTGAGCGGGCCCGCAAGGGCGGCACCGAGCACGATCCCCGTGCCTATCGCGACATGGCTATTCTGGTGCGGGCTTCCTTCCAGATGCGGGCCTTCGAAGAACGCTTCGTGCTGCTCTCCATCCCCTACACGGTGGTGGGTGGCCCCCGGTTCTTCGAGCGGGCCGAAATCCGCGATGCCCATGCCTATCTGCGCCTGATCCAGTCCCCGGACGACGACCTGGCCTTTGAGCGGATCGTCAATGTCCCCAAGCGCGGGATCGGCGAGACCACGGTCCAGAAGCTGTTGCAGATCGCACGCCTGCACGGGATCTCGGCGGTCACCGCCGCCCGACAGGTGGTCCTGACCGATGAACTGGCCGCCCGCACCCGCACGGCCCTGGCCAATTTCCTGCGCGACCTCGACCGCTGGCGGGTCCAGGCTGGCGAGGCCCCCCATCCCCGGCTGGTGGAACAGGTTCTGGAGGAGAGCGGCTATACCGATGCCCTTCGCCTGGACAAGACCCCCACCGCCCAGACCCGGCTGGAGAACCTGAAGGAACTGGTCCAGTCCATGGGCAATTTCGAGACCCTCCAGGCCTATCTGGAACACGTCTCCCTGGTCATGGACCTCGATCGCGGCCCGGCCGCGGACTCAGTCCAGATCATGACGCTCCATGCGGCCAAGGGCCTCGAATTCCCCCTGGTCTTCCTGCCCGGCTGGGAAGAAGGGGTCTTTCCCTCCCAGCGCAGCATGGACGAGACCGGGGAAAAGGGCCTCGAGGAGGAACGCCGCCTGGCCTATGTCGGCATCACCCGGGCCCGGGAAGAGGCGCGGATCTCCTTCGTTGCCAATCGACAGGTCTATGGCCGCTGGACCAGCCAGCTCCCCAGCCGCTTCGTCGACGAACTCCCCCTCGCCAATGTCGAGGCCTCCTCCGACACCGGCTATTATGGCGGTGGCCCCGGGATGCAGCAGCACGGCTCCCGCTGGGACGAGACCCCCGGCTTCGGGGCAGGCTATTCCTCCCCCGGCTGGCGACGGGCCCAGGACCGCAACTATGCCGGCAGCCATCCCGGCCGCCAGCAGGTGATCGAGGGCGACGGCCGCCTCGTGGCGGTCTCCGACAGCTCAGCGGCCAGCGACTTCAAGCGCGGCGACCGGGTCTTTCACATCAAGTTCGGCTATGGCGCGGTGAAGTCCGTGGACGGCAACAAGCTCACCGTCGGCTTCGACAAGGCCGGTGAGAAAAAGGTGATCGACAGCTTCGTCGAAAAGGCCTGAACCGTCCGGGCGCGGACCGGCGTTTGCATTTCATCAACCAAACCGGCACCGATCTGTGCCGAAACGGAACAGCCACAGATCCGCTTTCATCGGACCTATGGTTGACAGGCCGGTCCTCGACCCGGACCGACCGGTGGTGGTGTTTGCGGTCCTCCGGCCGACGCTGCCACCGGTCAAACCGGTTTCAGGACCTAGCCCTCCATTGACCAGAACCCCAATCTGGGGCCTTGCTGATCCCATGTGGCAAGCCCGGCTCCAGCACATTCTCGACAACCGCTACGCCTATATCGGCGGGGTGGTCGCTGCCCTGCTGGGCCTGATGGCCGGTGTGGCCATGCGGCCTAAGCTCACCCCGGTCGAACCGCCCAAGCCGGTTGCCGAGGCTCCAGGATTCGACGGCCCAAGCCAGACAGCCTTAGCCAGCCCCATGGCCTTCACGGCCTATCGCAAGGGCGTGCCCGACTATGTCCTCGGAACCGACTGGACAGCCGCCTCCCCGCCCCCGCCGCCCCCGCCGCCGGTGGACTATACGGCCTTCGAAGCCGACCCGCCTGACCCGCCCCAGCCCGAGGACCCGGCACCCGCCCCTGAACAGGTCGAGGCCCCGGCCACCGAAGCACCGAACACCTAGGCCATAGCCATTCGCGTCATTGCCCTCTAAACGGCCCGCATGACCGAGGAAGCAGTCCAGATCGTCGCCCGTGGCCCCCGCGCTCAAGCCGAGGCCGCAGCCAGTGCCATTGATGCCGATCCCCGGCTTGAGGGGGTGACCTATTCCATCCTGGAAGAGGACGAGGACCACGATGTCTGGCGGATAGATGCCTTCCCCACGACCTCGGAAGAGGCCAACGCCCTGGTCGAGGTTCTGAAGGACTGGCCCCTGCGCACGGTGGTCGAAAAGCTGGCCGATGCCGACTGGCTGGCCATGGCCCTGTCCGGCCTGCCCCCGGTGGTGGCCGGCCGGTTCTTTGTCTACGGGGCCCACGACCGGGGTCTGGCCCCCGCCAATACGGTAAATCTGCGCATCGAGGCTGGAGCCGCCTTCGGCACTGGTCACCATGGCACCACAGTCGGCTGCCTTGTCGCCTTCAATGACCTACTCAAGGCCAACCGCTTCGACCGCGTCCTCGATGTCGGGGCCGGCACCGGTGTCCTGGCAATCGCCGCTGCCCGCACAGGGTCAAAGGTCGCCGTGGGCACCGATATCGATGCCCCCTCCGTGCGGATCTCGGCGGAAAACGCCAAGCTCAACAAGGCCAATGTCCGCTTTGTCCATGCCTCGGGCCTGAATGCGGAAAAGGTCCGTCGCTCGGCCCCCTATGACCTGGTCTTCGCCAATATCCTGGCCCCGCCCCTCGTGGCCCTGGCCCAGGACATCAAGGGGGCCCTGAAGCCTGGCGGCCGCGCCATCCTGTCGGGCCTGCTGCGCACCCAGGAACGCCGGGTGGCAGCCGCCTATCTGTCCCGGGGCTTCCGCCTGGAACGCCGCATCCACCGCGACGCCTGGTCAGCCCTGGTCCTGCGCCGCGCCTGATCGCCTCCACGCCCGCCACTCATCGGCGAGCAGGCCATAGACATGGGTGTCGCGCCAGACCCCCCGGACCTTCAGGTTGCCGATCAGGGTCGCCTCACGGCGCATGCCGAGCTTTTCCATGATCCGCCAGGACCGATGGTTCAGAACGTTGCAGTCGGCAAAGACCCTGTGCGCCTTGAGGGTCTCGAAGGCCACCTGGACAAGCGCCCTGGCGGCCTCGGTCCCATAGCCCTGGCCCCAGGCCTCGCGGGCCAGGGTATAGCCGAAATCTGCCTGCTGATGGACCGGGTCATAGCCCAGCCTCACAGCGCCAAGGACCAGACCATCCCCCAACCGCTCGGCCATCAGGGTCACGCCAGGACGCGGCCAGACCTTGGCCGCCTCGATCCATTCGGACAGGACCCGCGCGGTCTCCTCGCGGGTGTTCGGTCCCCAGAGCATGAACTC
>CAIYZB010000397.1 GCA_903930545.1 uncultured Alphaproteobacteria bacterium | reverse complement strand
GGGCCGCGAGGACCTGCGCGACACGCCCCTGATCACCATCGATCCGGTGGATGCCCGCGACCACGACGATGCCGTCTATGCCGAACCCGACACCGATCCCGCCAATCGCGATGGCTGGGTGGTCTGGGTGGCCATTGCTGACGTCGCCGCCTATGTCCGCACGGGCTCAGCCCTCGATGGCGATGCGCGGGAAAAGGCCAATAGCGTCTATTTCCCCGACCGTGTGGAACCCATGCTGCCGGAGCGCCTGTCCAACGGGCTCTGCTCCCTGAAGATGGGCGAGAACCGCGCCTGTCTGGCGGTGCGGATGGTTTTCAATGCCCAGGGGGCCAAGACCGGCCATCGCTTTGTGCGGGGTCTGATGCGTTCGGCGGCGAAACTCTCCTACGAGCAGGCCCAGGCGGCCATTGACGGCAAACCGGACGATGACACCGGCCCCCTGCTGGAGCCCATCCTGAAGCCCCTCTGGGCCGCCTATAAGTGCATGCTGAAGGGCCGCGAGCGTCGTTCTCCCCTCGCCATTGAAAGCGACGAGCGCAAGATCGTCATCAATGAGGCCGGAGAGGTCGCCTCCATCACCCGCCGCGCCAGCCTGGAAGCCCACCGGCTGATCGAGGAGATGATGGTCCAGGCCAATGTCTGCGCCGCCGAAAGCCTCGAGGCCAAGCGCACGCCCCTGATCTACCGGATCCATGACACCCCCAGTCAGGAAAAGATGATGTCCCTGGTGGAGTTCCTCCAGACCCTGGGCCTCAGCTGGTCAAAGGGCGAGGCCCCGCGCACCGACCGCTTCAACGCCCTGTTGGCTGAGACCAAGGGCGGGCCCCATGCCGAGATCGTCAATGAGGTGGTCCTGCGCAGCCAGATGCAGGCCCACTATTCCACCGACAATATCGGCCACTTCGGCCTGAATCTGAACCGATATGCCCACTTCACCTCGCCTATCCGGCGCTATGCGGACCTGGTGGTCCACAGGGGTCTGATCCGGGCCCTGGGCTTTGGCGAGGACGGCATTACCGACCGCGACATCTCCCAGATGAAGGACACTGCCGAGATCATCACCGGGGCCGAGCGCCGGGCCATGGCGGCCGAACGCGATGCCACCGACCGCTATGTCGCCGCCTTCCTGGCCGACCGGGTCGGGGCCACCTTCCCGGGCCGGATCACCGGGGTAACCCGGTTCGGCCTGTTCGTGCGTCTGGAAGAAACCGGTGCCGATGGTCTGGTGCCGGTCTCGCGTCTGGGCGGAGAATATTTCGTCCATGACGAGCGGATGCACTGTCTGGTGGGAGAACGCACGGGAGCCCGCTGGCCCCTGGGCATGCAGGTGGAGGTAAAGCTGCAGGAAGCCACCCCCATCACCGGCGGCCTGCTGTTCGAAATGCTCAGCGAGCCGGCCCCGCCGGACAAGACTGCGCCGCGCCCGCGCCTGGGGATCCGGAGCCGGGGTGGCAACAGCCCGCCCACACGTTCGGCTGGAAAGTTCAAGGGCGGCGGAAGGCGGCGCTGATCGGGCATTTGTGGCTTTGCAGGGAGCGCCCCGCAATCATACAGTTGTTTCATGACCGAAGCTCCGAAACCCGCCGGCCGCGCTGAGAGCCGGTCCCGCCCCCCTGGCACCCGCGCCGTTCGTCCGCGTCACGCTGCCACCCTGATCATCGTCCGCCGCGACGGGCCCAAGGCCCGCGTCCTGATGGGCAAGCGCAATAGCGGCCATGATTTCATGCCCAATCTCTGGGTATTTCCCGGTGGCCGCATCGACCGCGCCGACTATTACGCTCCGATTGCCGAGGATCTGCGCCCTGAGGTAGCCGCCACTTTCCAGGCCCACCTGCCCCTGTCCAAGGGCCGCGCCCTTGCGGCGGCGGCGGTCCGCGAGACCTGGGAAGAGACCGGCCTTCTCCTGGCCAAGCCCGTTCCTGAGCGCCCGGCTGTGGGGCCCTGGCGGGAATTCCTGGACCAGGGTTATGCCCCGGATCTGTCGGCGGTGGAGATCGTCGCCCGGGCCGTGACCCCGCCTATGCTGGCCAAGCGCTTTGACACCTGGTTCCTGATGGCCAATGCGGAGGCCCTGGTCAGCCTGGACCGGCAACCTGACTGCGGCGAGTTGGAAGAGATCGCCTGGGTCGATTTCGACGATGCCATTGCCCTGCCCCTGCCTATGGTCACCCGGACCATGATCACCGAAGCCGTGCAGCGGATGGAGGACCCGAGCCGTCCCCAGCCCTATATGCGCTTCGGCTCCAGGAAGACGAAAATGAGCTTTCTGTAGGCTTGGATTGACTTTGCCGTCGGGATTCGTATTTTCCGCCGCTCTTTAGAACACCAGCTGGCGCTTTGAGCGCTGGCCCCGCCCGAGGACCGACCATGGCGAAGCCCGCCTCAATCAAGATCCGCCTGAACTCGTCGGCCGACACCGGCTTCTTTTATGTGGCCAAGAAGAACGCCCGCACCAAGACCGACAAGCTGGTCATGAAGAAGTATGACCCCGTCGTGCGCAAGCACGTCGAGTTCCGTGAAGGCAAGATCAAGTAGATCTGCAACTCACTGATTTGTTTCGGAAAGCCCGGCCTCTGAGCCGGGCTTTTTCGTTCAGGCCGCGCGGGCTATGACCCGGTTCCGGCCCGCGGCCTTGGCCTCATAGACCGCCTCGTCTGCGCGCTTGAGCAAGGTCTCGGGCGTGTCTTCCGACCCGATGGTCGCGGCAACGCCGATGGAAATGGTCACAGTCAGAAGCTCACGCCCCCCCATGACCCGGAAGGGCGAACCGGCAACGTGCAGACGGATTCGTTCGGCAATCCGGCTGGCGTCTTCCAGTTTTGTGTCCGGCATGACGACGACAAATTCCTCGCCACCGAAACGGCAGGGCAGATCGATGGCCCGGACATTGGTGGCCAGACGCACGGCGAATTCCCGCAGCACCTCGTCGCCCACATCGTGGCCATAGCCGTCATTGATCTTCTTGAAGTGATCGATATCGATCAGCAGGGTCGAGACCGGATCGCCCCCCAGCCGCGCCCGCTTCACCAACGCATCCAGCTGACCGTTCATATAGCGGCGATTGTGCAGGCCGGTGAGCTGGTCGGTGACGGCCAGTTCCAGGGAGTGATCCAGATTATCCCGCAGGAAATCCGTATAGCGCTTGCGCCGGATCTGGGTGCGCGCCCGGGCAGCCAGCTCCTGGGGGTCGATGGGCTTGGACAGCACATCATTGACCCCGATCTCCAGGGCCTTGATCAGACGCGGCCGGTCTTCGAAGTCGACAATGGCCAGGACCGGCAGGTTGCGGGTCGCCTCGTCCGAACGAAGCTGGGCCGTCAGCCTCAGGCCGTCAAAGGTCTTGCAGGTGGCATTGACGATCACCAGGTCCACCGGACCCCGGGCAGTCATCAGGGCCTTGTCGGGATCGGCCTCGACCACGGGGCGGTGCTCGATGGACAGTTCATTGGCGATGCGTTCGGCCTGCCGCTCCTGATCATCAACGATCAGGATTCGTCCGCCCGTGCCGCCAAGGCGGGAGGCGGCGCCGGCAATGACCCCCATGCGGCGGCCGGAGGCCTCGCGCTCGCGAAGTTCGTCGATCACCATCTTCAGGCGGGTCAGGCTGCGGACCCGGGCCAGAAGCATGACATTGTCGATGGGCTTGGTCAGGAACTCATCGGCCCCGGCCTCCAGACCGGCGATCCGGTCCGAACGGCCATCGAGGGAGGTCACGAGCACTACGGGCAGGTGACGGGTCTCAGGGTCGTCCTTGAGGCGGCGGCAGACCTGGAAGCCGTCCATGCCAGGCATCATGACGTCCAGCAGGATGATGTCCGGCTTTTCCGAAGCGGCCATGGCCAGGGCGGTCGGGCCGTCAAAGGCCGTGACGACCTCATAGTATTCCGCGGTCAGCCGGTCTTCGAGAAGCCGGACATTGGCCTCGATGTCATCAACAACCAGGATGCGTGCGGTCATGGGATCAGGCCAGCAGGCGACGGATGGTTTCGAGGAAATGCGACACTGAAATAGGCTTGGAGATATAGGCCTCGCACCCGCCCTCGCGGATGCGCTCCTCGTCCCCCTTCATGGCAAAGGCCGTGACGGCCACCACCGGGATGGAGGCAAGCTCGTCATCTTCCTTGAGCCATTTCGTGACTTCCAGACCGGAGATTTCCGGCAGCTGGATATCCATCAGGATCAGGTCAGGACGGTGCTCGCGGGCAAGCGCAAGGGCGCCCAGACCCTCGCGGGTCTGAAGGGTCTCGTACCCCTGGGCCTCGAGCAGGTCATGAAAGAGCTTCATGTTCAGCTCGTTATCCTCGACGATGAGGACCTTCTTGGTCATTGTCTCTCGACGATCTTTTGCGCGTGCAGGGAATCATCCCCCGCACCCCACCTTGAAGACACAGTTCACACGAATATCCTTAAACTCGCGTTAGTCGCGTCCGAGACCCCGGCATGCCCCAGTCCAACCCCGTTTCGAAGGCGCAAGACCTCGGCGAACTTGGGCTGCGTCGGGACAAACCCCTGTTGATCGTGGATGTGGACGAGGTCTTGGGCCTTTTTATGCAGGGGTTCGGCGATTTCCTGGCCGGTCGCGGCCTGGAGATGCGCATCGACCGTTTTGCCCTGTTCCAGAACATTTATCGCCCCGGCGAGAGCGAGCACCTCGACCTGGCTGAGGGCAAGGCTCATTTCGACGACTTTTTTCGTTACGGCTGTGGCGACATGGAGCCGGCAGCAGGGGGAGCGGAGGCCCTGGCCGCCTTGGCCGACCATGCCGGGATCGTGATCCTGAGCAATGCCCCGGGCCAGGCCAGGATGGGCCGGACCCGCTGGCTGGCCCGGCACCGGATGGACTATCCCCTGATCCTCAATTCTGGCCCCAAGGGGCCCCTCGTCTCTCGATTGGCCAGCCAGGTCAGCGGTCCTGTGGTCTTCATCGACGACCTCCTGTCCAATCTGAGTTCGGTGGCTGAGGCTGCGCCTGAGGTGCATCGCTTTCAGCACGTGGCCGATGAGCGCCTGCGCCCCCTCGCCCCTGCGGACCTGGAGGCGCACCGGCGTATTGATCACTGGCCGGACCTGCATGCGGCCATCCACGACATCGTCAGCCAGACCTGAGGGACGAGAGCTCCAGCATGAGCGCCCTGTGCCGCGATTGCTATGCCACCGGCCCCATGGATCGGCGCTGCCCACGATGCCGGTCTCCGCGGATCGTGGTCCATGACGAACTCGACCATCTGACCATCGCCCATATGGACTGCGACGCTTTTTACGCCTCGGTGGAAAAGCGAGACCGTCCGGAACTGAGGGACCTGCCGGTTATCGTCGGGGGTGGCACTCGCGGTGTGGTCACGACCTGTTGCTATATCGCCCGCATGTCGGGTGTGCGTTCGGCCATGCCGATGTTCAAGGCCCTGGCGGCCTGCCCCCAGGCGGTCGTCATCAAGCCGGACTTCACCAAATATCGCCACGAGAGCCGCCGGATCCTGGACATGGTCCGCAACCTGACACCCCTGGTCCAGCCCCTGTCCCTGGACGAGGCCTGGATGGATCTGTCGGGGACCGAGCGCCTCCACCATTCCTCGCCGGCCCTTACCCTGGCTCGCCTCCAGGCCCGCATCGAGGCCGAGGTCGGGATCACGGTCTCCATCGGTCTGGGGGCCAACAAGTTCCTCGCCAAGATCGCCTCCGACCTGGACAAGCCCCGGGGCTATTCGGTGATCGGGGCGAAGGAGGCGCGCGCCTTTCTGGCCCCCCGTCCGGTGGGCCTCCTGCCCGGGGTCGGACCGGCCATGGTCGCCAGCCTGGAAAAGGCCGGCTATCGCACGATCGGTGATCTGGCCCGCACCGATGCCAAGATCCTGGCTCAGGCTTTTGGAGACCAGGGCCTTCGCCTGTCACGCCTGTCCCAGGGGATAGACAACCGGCCGGTCAATCCCAACGAGGAACGCAAGAGCATCTCCGCCGAAACCACCTTCAACGAGGATCTCAAGGACCTTGAGCCCCTGGAGGACATCCTGGCCTCCCTCAGCGACAAGGTGGGACGCCTGGCCCGCAAGGCTGAAACGGCAGGACGGGTCGTGACGCTCAAGCTCAGGACCTCGGATTTTCGCATCATCACCCGAAGGCGTACCCTGCCCGTGGCGACCCAGACGGCCCGCACCCTGTTTGCCGTAGGACGCGAGCTGCTGGGCAGGGAAATCGACGGCCGCCGGTTCCGCCTCATCGGCATCGGCATTTCTGAACTGGTGGATGCGGACCAGGTCGAGAGCGACTTCTTTGATGGCGAGGAGCGCAAGGCCCTGACCAGCGAGCGAACCATGGATGCCCTGAGGGCCCGATTCGGCTCAGCGGCCCTGACCTCGGGCCGGGCCCTTCGCACGAAAACTTCGGCTCAGGATTGAACCGGAGGGCGGATCGCCCCATCTGTCGGTCCGGTCATGTGACAAAAACAACGACCGGGGAGCGATAGGTCGGGACAAGGCGATTTCAGCCCTTTCAAACCCTGACCTTTTCCATATCTAATCCCTGGATAGGGCGGCCCCGTGGCCGCCAGGAGACCTGTTCCGATGGCCGAGCGAAAGCAAGGTGATCAAGGTGACCAGGGTACCGGCAATCGGTCCTCTGTCATCACCCAGACCAAGCCCAAGACCCAGAAGCCTTCGATGTATCGGGTGCTGCTGCTGAATGACGACTACACCCCGATGGAATTCGTCGTGTACGTCCTTGAGCAGTTTTTCAACAAGTCGCGCGAAGATGCGACCAGGATCATGCTGCACGTCCACCAACATGGTGTCGGTGTGTGCGGCGTGTTCACATACGAAGTGGCGGAAACCAAGGTTGCCCAGGTGGTGGACTCCGCGCGTCGCCATCAACATCCGTTGCAATGCACTATGGAAAAGGATTGAGGCCCAGCTTGCCGTCATTCTCACGCCATCTCGAAGAGTCCCTGCACCGCGCGGTGGCTTTCGCCAACGAACGCAAGCACGAGTACGCCACACTCGAGCACCTGCTCCTGTCCCTGCTGGACGATGAGGACGCGGCGGGGGTTCTGAGCGCATGCGACGTCGATCTCGCCGCTCTGCGCACGACGCTTGCCAATTATGTGGACAACGAGCTCCGCTCCCTCGTGGTGGATGACGGGGAGGACGCCAAGCCGACCTCCTCCTTCCAGCGGGTGATCCAGCGGGCCGTGATCCATGTGCAGTCCTCAGGCCGTGAGGAGGTGACCGGGGCAAATGTCCTGGTGGCCATCTTCTCCGAGCGTGAGAGCCATGCCGCCTATTTCCTGCAGGAGCAGGACATGACCCGCTACGACGCGGTGAATTACATCGCCCATGGCATCGCCAAGAAGGCGGGAGCCGAGGGCCCGGCCAAGCCCCCCAAGGGGGCTGAGGAAGAAGAAAAGCCTGCGGTGAAGACCGGCGGCGAGGCCCTGGACGCCTATTGCGTCAACCTCAATGAGAAGGCCAAGCAGGGCAAGGTCGATCCCCTGATCGGCCGGATGAGCGAGGTCGAACGCTGCATCCAGATCCTGTGCCGCCGGACCAAGAACAATCCCCTGCTGGTAGGCGACCCCGGCGTGGGCAAGACCGCCATTGCCGAGGGCCTGGCCCGCAAGATCGTCAATGGTCAGGTGCCGGAAGTCCTGGCCAATTCCACCATCTTCTCCCTCGACATGGGCTCCCTGCTGGCGGGCACCCGCTATCGCGGTGACTTTGAAGAGCGGGTCAAGCAGGTGGTCAAGGAACTGGAAAACCACCCCGACGCCATCCTGTTCATCGACGAGATCCACACGGTCATCGGGGCCGGTGCCACCAGCGGCGGGGCCATGGATGCCTCGAACCTGCTGAAGCCCGCCCTGGCCTCCGGCAGCCTGCGCTGCATGGGCTCGACCACTTACAAGGAGTTCCGTCAGCACTTCGAAAAGGACCGGGCCCTGGTCCGTCGCTTCCAGAAGATCGACGTGAACGAGCCGACCATCGAGGACACCATCAAGATCCTCAAGGGGCTGAAGACCTATTACGAGGAGTTCCACAAGCTCCGCTACACCAACGACGCTATCAAGGCGGCGGTGGAGCTGTCGGCCAAATACATCACCGACCGCAAGCTGCCGGACAAGGCCATCGACATCATTGACGAGGCCGGTGCCTCCCAGATGCTGCTGCCGGAATCCCGGCGCAAGAAGACCATCGGCCTGAAAGAGGTCGAGGCCGTCGTCGCCAAGATCGCCCGGATCCCGCCGAAGTCGGTCTCCAAGACCGATACCGAGGCCCTCAAGCAGCTGCATGAGGACCTGAAGCGCGCCGTCTATGGTCAGGACGAGGCCATCGAACAGCTGTCCGCCGCCATGAAAATGGCCCGGGCCGGTCTGCGCGATGCCAGCAAGCCCATCGGCTGCTACCTCTTCTCCGGCCCCACCGGCACCGGCAAGACCGAGACGGCCCGTCAGCTTGCCTCCACCATGGGGATCGAGCTGCTGCGCTTCGACATGTCGGAATATATGGAGCGCCACACGGTCAGCCGCCTGATCGGGGCACCTCCAGGCTATGTCGGGTTCGACCAGGGCGGCCTGCTCACCGATGCCGTCGATCAGCACCCCCATTCGGTGGTCCTGCTGGACGAGATCGAAAAGGCCCACCCGGATGTGTTCAACATCCTGCTCCAGGTCATGGACCACGGGCAGCTGACAGACTCCAACGGCAAGAAGATCGACTTCCGCAATGTGGTCCTGATCATGACCACCAATGCGGGGGCCTCTGACGCCCAGCGGAACTCCATCGGCTTTGGCCGTGGCAAACAGGATGACGAGGTGGACGAGGCCCTGAAGCGTCTCTTCACCCCGGAATTCCGAAACCGTCTGGATGCCGTGGTGCCCTTCAAGCCCCTCACCGCGGACATCATCCGCCAGGTGGTGCAGAAGTTCGTCATGCAGCTGGAAGCCCAGCTGGCCGACCGTCATGTCACCATCGAGACCTCGGAAGAGGCCGCCGACTGGCTGGCGAAAAACGGCTTCGACGAGCTCTATGGCGCGCGTCCCCTCGCCCGGGTCATCCAGGAGCACATCAAGAAGCCCCTGGCCGACGAGATCCTCTTTGGCCGACTGGTCAAGGGCGGCCACGTCAAGGTGGTGCTCAAGGACTCCAAGCTGGCCTTCGAGATCGAGGGTCAGACCCGCGAGCCCGGTGCCCCCGAGATCGAGAGCCCCAGCAAGGACGAAGCCCTGGCGGACTAGGGCAGTCGAGCTCGGATTGGACAAGATGCCCCGCCCCTCAAAAGGGCGGGGTTTTCTTTTGGGTCAGCTGATCTGGGCGGCGATCTGTTCGGCCAGGATCTTCAGCTCTGCCGGATCGGCCATGCCGCCGCCGTGGCGGGCCAGGGTCTGACCCTCCCAGCGCGGGATGATGTGGACGTGGAGGTGGAAGACCGTCTGGCCAGCGGGTGCGCCATTGAACTGGCTGATGGTGATGCCGTCAGGCTTGAGGGCAGAGCGAACGGCGCGGGCCACCCGCTGCACGCCCCCAAACAGATGGCCCAGCACTGCGGGATCTTCTTCCAGCAGATTGCGGGCTGTGGAGTGTTTCGGGATCACCAGGGTGTGGCCCCGGCTCTGGGGGAAGACGTCCATGAAGGCATAGACGTGATCATCCTCATAGACCCGGGCGCTGGGCATCTCGCCCCGCAGGATCTTGGCGAAGATATTGCCGGCGTCGTAGGTTCCATCCAAGCTCATGGCGTCTGCTCCCGATCGGTGTCGGAAGCCTCCTAGCATGGAGAGAGTTCACCATGGGAGCCGATGATTCAGCCAATCCCCGGGGCCTGACCCCCAGACAGGAAAAGTGGTTCGCCACGGTTCGCGCCAGCCTTGAGGCCGAGACCGGCCGGACCCTGGAAGAATGGACCGCCATCGCCCAGACCTGCCCCGAGACCAAGCCCATGGCCCGCATTGCCTGGATGAAGGCCCATCACGGTCTGGGCATGAACCGCGCCAATATCATCATGACCGCCGCCTTCCCGACCGGCTCGGCCTGGGATGAACCGGAAAAGCTCCGGGCCATGGTGTGGAAAGATCCCGCGGCAAAGGCGATCTTCGAGGCCATCGAGCAGGCGGCCACAGCCCTGGACGGGGTCGTCACCGGCCAGAGGAAAAGCTTCACCGGCTTCTCCCGGGAATTTCAGTTTGCCGCGGCGCGACCGCTCAAAGGCGGTGCGGTTGTCCTGG
>CAIYZB010000396.1 GCA_903930545.1 uncultured Alphaproteobacteria bacterium | reverse complement strand
GGCGACATTATCGCCGACAGCGCCGGAGTCCTTGCGGTCATCGCCCCCATGTGGGTGGAAAACCTGAGGGGGCTGCCCCGGGAAGAGCGCCGCAAGGGATTGCTGGCCCGGCTTGCCGCCGAACCAGCCCCCGAAGGCGAGCTTCAGGCCTCCTGAGAAGCCATCCAGCGTTCCAGCCAGTGGATATTGTAGTCGCCCTTCAGGATGTCGGGTTGCTGCAGCAGTTCCTGGAACAGGGGGATGGAGGTTTCGATCCCCCCCACCACCATTTCACTGAGACAGCGGTTCAGGCGCGCAATGCACTCGGCCCGGTCGCGACCGTGGACGATGAGCTTGCCCACCAGGCTGTCATAATAGGGCGGTATGGAATAGCCGGCATAGAGGGCGCTATCCAGACGCACGCCCAGTCCGCCCGGCGCGTGGAAGTCCGTGACCAGGCCCGGTGAAGGGGCAAAGGTCTTGGGGTTCTCCGCATTGATCCGGCATTCGATGGCATGGCCTTCGAACACCACTTCGTCCTGGGTAAAGGACAGGGGCAGGCCAGCGGCAATGCGGATCTGTTCGCGGACCAGGTCGATACCGGTAATGGCTTCAGTGACCGGATGTTCCACCTGCAGGCGGGTGTTCATCTCGATGAAGAAGAACTCGCCGTTCTCGTAGAGGAACTCGATGGTGCCGACGCCGAGATAGCCAATGGCCTTGACGGCATCCACCACCACCTTGCCGATCTTGGCGCGGGCAGCGGCATCGATGACCGGGGAAGGGGCCTCTTCCAGCACCTTCTGGTGACGGCGCTGGAGGGAGCAATCCCGTTCGCCCAGGTGGCAGACATTGCCAAAGCTGTCGGCAATGACCTGAAGTTCGATATGGCGGGGGGTCTGGAGATAGCGCTCCATATAGACCGCATCATCCCCAAAGGCGGCCTTGGCCTCGGAGCGGGCAGTGGAAACGGCCTCGGCGAGATCGTCCTCGGTCTTGGCGACCTTCATGCCACGACCCCCGCCACCGGCGGCGGCCTTGATCAGGACCGGAAAGCCGATTTCGCGGGCGGCTTCAAAGGCCTCTTCCTCGGTGGTGATGGCCCCCTTGGAGCCGGGAACCACAGGAATGCCGGCATCCATCACGGCCTGCTTGGCCGTGATCTTGTCCCCCATCATCCGGATGTGCTCGGCCCGGGGACCGATGAAGGTATAGCCGTGGGCCGTGACGATCTCGGCGAAGCGGGCGTTTTCCGACAGGAAGCCGTAGCCGGGATGGATGGCCTGGGCACCCGTGATCTCGGCCGCAGCGATGATCGAGGGGATGTTGAGGTAGCTCTTGGCCGCAGAGGCCGGGCCGATGCAGACGCTTTCGTCGGCAAGGCGCACCCACATGGCTCCCGCATCTGCTTCGGAATGGACGGCCACGGTGGCGATGCCCATTTCCTTGCAGGCGCGGTGAACCCGCAGGGCGATTTCGCCGCGGTTGGCGATCAGGATCTTGTCGAACATTGTGGTCCTATTCGATCAGGACGAGGGCTTCGCCGAACTCGACCGGCTGACCGTCACCCACCAGGATCTCCACAACCTTGCCAGCTCTCGGGGCCGGGATCGGGTTCATGGTCTTCATGGCCTCGATGATCATCAGGGTCTGGCCCGCCGCGACACTGTCACCGACCTTCACGAAGGCGGGGGATTCCGGCTGGGGTTGGAGATAGACCGTGCCGACCATGGGGGACTTGATCTCTTCACCGCGACGGGCAGCAGCCACAGGCGCTTCAGCTGGTGCGGTTGCCACAGGGGCGGCGGCAGGGGCCTGGGTCACGGGGGCAGGTGCCGCCGCATAGGTCACGGGAGCGGCCGTCAGGGTCTTGGCAACGCGGATCTTCAAGGTGCCGTGCTCGACCTCGATCTCGGACAGGCCGGTATCGGTCAGGATATCAGCCAGCTTGCGCACCAGACGGGCGTCAATCGGGTCGGCGGCAGGAGCCTTGGGATTGGTGGCCATTCGGAATTCCTCAGCTTTGGCTTGGGGCTTAACGGGCCTTGCCCGCAGCGGCCTCAACGGCCAGTTCGTAACTCGCAGACCCGAACCCGGACACCAGCCCGGTGGCTACGAGGGACACATAGGTCTCCCGTCGGAAGGCTTCGCGGGCCGCCGGGTTGGAGAGGTGGCACTCAATGATCGGGATGTCGAGCATCTTGAGGGCATCGAGCAGGGCGATGGAGGTATGGCCATAGGCGGCGGGATTGATCACCAGGGCGCAGGCCTCGGTGCGGGCCTCCTGGATCCAGTCCACCAGCTGGCCTTCATGGTTGGATTGACGGAACACGAGGCTTCGCCCCAGGGACGTGGCGCGGGCCTCACAAAGGGCGCGAACATCGTCCAGGGTCTCTTTTCCGTAAATCTCGGGTTCCCGGACCCCCAGAAGGTTGAGGTTGGGCCCGCTCAGAACGTAAATCGGTTTCGACATTCGGCTCCGCCGTCGATTCAGCCGTCTTGTAACGGGCGGCGGCGGGGGTCACAAGCACTGGGGCGTATTCGGAGTGTTCATGACCCTGACGATCAACGGTGAGGCGAGGGACCTGGAAGGCCCGACGAGCCTGTCAGCCCTGGTGGCATCCCTGGGCCTCGATCCCCGCAAGGTGGCGGTGGAACGCAATCTGGAGATCGTGCCGCGCTCCGCCTATGGGGTGACGGCGCTGTGTGACGGCGATCGTATTGAAATTGTGCACTTTATTGGAGGCGGCTGAGATGACCGGCGAAAGTTCCACCGAGGATACCTGGACGGTGGCAGGTCGGACCTTCCGCTCCCGCCTCATTGTCGGCACGGGCAAGTACAAGGACTATGCCCAGAATGCGGCTGCAGCCGAGGCCGCTGGTGCCGAGATTGTGACCGTGGCCCTGCGCAGGGTGAACCTGTCTGACCCCAGCCAGCCCATGCTGGTGGACCATGTGAAGCCGGATCGCTTCACCTTCCTGCCCAATACGGCGGGCTGCTTCACCGGTGAGGATGCCGTGCGCACCCTGCGACTTGCGCGTGAGGCCGGGGGCTGGGACCTGGTCAAGCTCGAGGTGCTGTCCAATACCAAGCACCTTCTGCCGGACATGGAAGAGACCCTGCGGGCCCTGAAGCTGCTGATCGCCGATGGGTTCCAGGTCATGGTCTATTGCTCCGATGATCCGGTCTACGCCCAGAAGCTGGAGGATGCCGGAGCCTGCGCCATCATGCCCCTTGGGGCCCCGATCGGGTCTGGGCGCGGCATACAGAATATCCTGAACCTGGGCCTCATCATCGAACAGACCAAGGTGCCCGTCCTGGTGGATGCCGGGGTAGGGACGGCCTCGGATGCGGCTCTGGCCATGGAACTGGGCTGTGATGCCGTGCTGATGAACACCGCCATTGCCGAGGCCAAGGACCCCATCCGAATGGCTCGGGCCATGAAGCATGCGGTGATTGCAGGGCGAGAAGCCTATCTGGCTGGTCGCATGCCGCGGCGGATGTATGCCGATCCGTCCTCGCCCCTGTCGGGCCTGATCTAGGCGGCGGCCTGAAGCCTCTGCCAGGTGGCGGAGACGGGCAGGCCCAGGGACTCCATGACCGTGGTCCTGCTCGGGCCGGGACTGGCGGGCAGGACATCGCGCTTGAAGGCCTTTGGCACCATCCACCAGGCGACCGCCTTTGCCAGGTTGCGGCGGCTCTTCATCCACGCGCCGGGCGGGGTCAGCATGTGAAAGCCCTCGATGACCTGGCGAAACAGGTCGGGATCTGACCTGACCGCGACGGCCATGCCCTGCTGACCAAAGCTTGTCAGAAGTCGGGCCTTCAGGTCCGGGCGAAAGTCCGGATTGGCGACCCGGGCGGCCTGTCGGATGGCAGCGCGATCCTGCTTGGCCATGTCGTCAAAATAGGGTCTGAGCGCCTGGTGCACACGCGTCTGGAAGGCGGCGAGGGGTGCTGACGGGTGCTCGGTCATCGCCTCGGCCAGAGCCTCGGCCTGGATCATGGCAAAGGTGCAGCCACGTCCATAAAGGGGATTGGCCCGGATTAGGGCATCGCCCAGAGCCACATAGCCATCCACCAGGGGCATGCCCTCAGGCGCAAGATCGCGCCAACGGCTTTGAAGATTGCCCATGGCCAGGACCCGCCCGACCCCGTCACTGCATGAGAGCCAGGGGTCGAGGGGAGGCATCAAGCTGCAAATGGCGTCAAACCGCGACGGGTCGACCACGGCGACCCGAAGTTCGTCCTCGATTTCTGCAATGGCGATCGTGATGGAGAACCAGCCATTGTCGGCCGGAAAGACGCAGTATTTCATGAAGCCGAGGTCGCCGGTAACGACCCCTCTGGACTTGGCGGGTTCCATTAGGCCGTCGCGCAATTTGAAATGGCGCGTGTAGTAAAGAACCCCCGCATCTGCGGTCTCGTCCGGAATGGAGCATCCCTCGGCGATCAGGCCCTCCAGACCGGGGGTCAGCCGGCCGCCGGTATCCACAACCAGGTCTGCCAGATGGTTCTCGCCATCCGCTGTACGCGCCCCGAGGATCTTTGGGCGCTGGTCGGTCTGTTCAAGGATCAGGCCTTCGACGAAGCAACCCGATCTTATGGTGACGCCCGGCAGGTCAGAGACATAACGGCGCAACACGGTTTCCAGGGTGGTGCGGCGGCAACTCAGGGCCACCAGCTCGGGATCGATAGGCTGGGGACGGTAGTGGCGCCTCTGACGATCGGTCAGGGCGCGTTGGAATTCCATTTCGCGACAGCCTGCCGCCCTGAGGGCCTCCAGCAAGGCGGGATGAGCCGAGGCAATGGAACTGCGTAACCTGGCCAGGAAGGCATGGCTCTGGCGCATCTGACCTACGCCCCGGCGGTTCCAGGTCTCGAAAACGGCCTCGGGATCCCCCTCAGGCGGCGGCGGATCCCGTTCCAGCAGGGTGATTTCGCGGCTCTGGTCCGAAAGGGTCAGGGCGCAAAACAGCCCCGCCATTCCGGCCCCGATGATCAGTATGGACTGACCGGACGGGGTCATGACTAACGCGCGACCTGAACGGAGTTGATGGACTTCAACTTGCCGGACCGGGCTTCGGCTATGGCTGCCCGGATGGCCGGGATGTCGCCGCCCTCGATCAGGCGGTTACCCACCACAAAGGCCGGGGTCCCGCCGACACCGATCTTGTGGGACAGGGCCACATTGTCGGAGATGTGTTGGGTCACGGCATCGCTATTGCCGCCCTTGCGAGCGGCTGCGGGGTCAATGCCGACGGCGCGAAGGATCCGGTCCGTCACCGCCGAATCCAGGCCCTTGGCGGCCATCAGGTCGCGGTGAAGTTCCAGGGTCTTGCCCCTGGCCGCGGGGGACAGGATGATCCGGGCCGGTGCCGCGGACTGGGCAGTGACCACCGGAAGTTCTTTGAAAACAAAACGGATATCCGGATTTTCGGCAATCAGGGCCAGGACTTCCGGTGCCGCCAGCTTACAATAACCGCAGTAGTAGTCGTAGAACTCCACCACGGTGATCTTGCCGCCGGGATTGGCCACGAAGTCGCGGGGATCCCGCTCCAGGGCCTGACGATTGGCGTCGATCGCGGCCTTTGCCGTGCTGGCAGCCTGAAGCTTTTTCTTCTCGTCCAGCTTCTGCACCATTTCCTCGAGGACCTCGGGATGGGCTAGGAGATAGGTCCGCACCCGGTTTCCGAAGGCAGCGTCCTGGGGCTTGTCACAGGCACCCAGGGTCAAAAGCGCCAGGGCAGCCACAAGGGCGAGGGAAAGAGGTCTGGTCATTTTGCCTTGGTCAGATCGCTAGTTGAGGGAGCCACGGCGGATCGAACCCTCGCGGGCCAGGTCCTGCAGGTCTTCCTTGCTGGGCTTGGAGGTCAGGACAATGTCTGTGGCGCGACGCCATTCCGGAGAGTCCTTGGTCAGCATCTCGCGGGCCCGCATGGCAAAGACCAGGGCCTGTCGGCTGTCACCAAGATAGGAACTGTATTCGGCCGTTGCCAGCCGCGCGAGACCATCCTCGCCGATGGTGTCATAGGCCTGGGCCAGAAGCCGCCAGGCGACGACATTGTCCTGCTCCTGGGTGAGGGCCTTGCGCAGTTCCACGATCCCCTCGTCAATCTTCTTGCGGTCGGACAGGGCAATCAGGGTCTGGCCCAGATTGATCCTCAGCAGGGGCGCGTCGGGCATCAGGGCTACGGATCTACGTTGCGGGGCCTCGGCCTCGGCCGCGCGGGCAAATTCGAACAGGATCTGACCCTTCAGTTCCCACAGATAGGGATTGTCCGGCTGTTCGACGAGCAGGGCATCGATGAGCCGGATCGCCTTGTCCGGTTCCTTCATCTGATACTGGGCAATCGCGCAGGCATAGCGGGTCGGATAGTCCTGGACCTTGTCGCTGCACTTCACGATGGCGATGGTGGGGGTCATGAAGCCCCTCAGCTTGGCCTTCATGATCTCGTGTTCGGCCAGGGCCTCGGGGGTGTCCACCTTGTCGTAATAGGGGCTCTTCTGGACCCGGGCATCGAGGGAGCTGATCCGCGCCTGGGAGATCGGGTGGCTGCGGAAATAGGCGTAGTCCTTGGCGTTCTGGAAGGCTTCCAGGAAGACAAAGTTCTGGAAGAAGTCCCTCAGGCCCCGCCCCGAAATCCCGGCCGACTGAAGCAGGGCGGCCCCGGCCATGTCGGCCCGGCCTTCCTGCTCGCGGCTGTAGCCCAGGGCCCCGAGTGTTCCGAAATAGGTGGAGCTGCCGGCCAGGGCGGCGGCGGCCTCGCCGCTGCCAGCCAGGGCTGCCAATAGACTGAGGCCCATGGTCAGAAGGAAGGGGCGCATGCCCGCAGCGGACATTTCGCCCGAACGGGCGGAGTGGCCAGCCGCGAGGTGTCCCACCTCGTGCCCGATGACCCCCTGAAGTTCGTTGGGGGTCTTGGACTCCATGATCAGGCCGGTGAAGACCCCCATGGTGCCAGGACCGGCAAAGGCGTTCAGGTCCTTGGAGCCGATCAGCAGGATCTGGACGGCCTTCGGATCAATACCCGCCGCCTTCATGATCGGCTCGGCATCCTTGCGCAGGATGGCCTCGATCTCGGTGTCGCGGAGCAGGGTTTCGCCTTCCGCCGCCCGCGCAGGCCCGGATGAGACCAGGATGCTGAGGGCAGTCAGGCCGACCAGGGCCTTGCGGAAAGAAGAACGGGCAGGGGACGTCATTGTCTGAACTCCGAACGCCCCCGCCCAAACCTTCAATCTGAAGACTAACCTGCTATCAGCGCCGCCACCAGCCTTTGCGAGGGGCTGCAGGCGGGGCGGAGATTTCCGCCGGATCGGGCTCGGCCGGGGCCACCACGATCACAGGCTTCGGTTCCGGAGCGACCTCGGCCACAGGCTCGGGCGTGGGTTCGGCCGCGACGGCCTCTTCAACGACCGCCTCTTCAACGACTGGCGCGGCGGCCTTGGCGCGGCTGCGGCGGGCCCTTGCGGGCTTGGCGGCAGGTTCAGCCTCGGCCTCAGGCGCGGATTCCTCGGTGGCCGGAGCAACCAGAACCTCGGCTTCGGCTTCCGGTGCGATCGCGGCTTCCGCTTCGGCTTCCGCCTCGACGCCCGGGGCATCATCGCCACCACGGCCACGACCGCGGGTGCGGCGGCTGCGGGACTTCTTGGGCTTGTCCTCGATGGGCGGCAGTTCGACCCAGATGTCGTCACCCGACGATTCCGTCGAAGGCGCGATCAGCGGGGCGGAGAGATCC
>CAIYZB010000395.1 GCA_903930545.1 uncultured Alphaproteobacteria bacterium | reverse complement strand
CGCAGGTGTCCACCGGGCGAACCAGACGCTCGCCGCTCTGAAGTCCACCGAGGCCCGCCCTTGAAAGCCGATCGATAAAGCGATCGACAGAGGCGAGGGCAGACGCCATGACAACGGCACCTTCGCGACCGGGGAAGGGGGGGTCGCGCAGGACGAGGCCGTCATCGCGCTTGGCCACCTGCCCACGTTCAATCAGGGTCTCGACCCGCGGACGGATGGTTTCCCGAGCAATGCCCAGATAGTCAGCCAGACGGTTCAGGGATATGGCGCGCCGGTCCTGGGGCATGCGGCGGGCGTCAAAGCGGCTCCACTGTCGCGCCAGTTCCGGGTTCTGGTCCAGATGTCCGAAGGTCGTGGTCAGCAGGCCAGCCAGGACCAGGACCTCGACAATGTCCTTGCCGGCCTGGGTCCGCGCCAGGTTGGCAAATTCCAGGGCCACGGAAACCGTGGGGGCGAGGCAGGCCAGATTTTTATCAGTGGATCGCATGACCCCCCGAGACTTAGATCCCGGAGCGCGCGGGTCCAGCAATGGTCCGCTGGATTTGGGTAGTGCGACAATCCGCCTCACCTCCGGCGAGGCCTAGGCGGACACATCCAGGCCGATATCGAGGACCGAGGCCGAATGGGTCAGGGCACCGATGCTGATGATATCGATCCCGGTCTCGGCTATGGCGCGCACAGTCTTGAGCGACACACCTCCTGAGGCCTCCAGGGTCACGCGCCCGCCGGCCATGGCAACAGCCTCAACCAGTTGATCCAGCGGAAAATTATCCAGCATGATCACATCCGGTGACTGGGTCAGGGCTTCTGCCAGCTGGTCCAGGCGATCGACCTCGACCTCCACCTTCATCAGGTGACCGACGCCGGCACGGGCCCGGCTGATGGCGGAAATGACCCCGCCAGAGGCCGCGACATGATTGTCCTTGATGAGGATGGCATCATCCAGACCGAAGCGGTGGTTCACCCCGCCACCACAGCGCACGGCGTATTTTTCGAGGTGTCGCAGGCCCGGCGTGGTCTTGCGGGTGTCCGTGATCCGCACCCCGGTTCCAGCGACCTCGTCAACATAGATGCGGGTCAGGCTGGCAATGCCTGACAGACGTCCCATGAGGTTCAGGGCCGTCCGCTCAGCGGAAAGTATGGCCCTGGCATTGCCCTCCACCCGGGCGATGACTGATCCCGGCGACAGGATAGCGCCATCCTCGATCAGGGCATCGAAACGGGCCGCTGGATCCAGGGTCAGAATGGACAGGCGCGCACAGGCCAGTCCTGCCAGAACACCGTCCTGGCGGGCGACAAAGGCGACGTCGAGCCTTGCCTCAGCATCGATACAGGCCTGGGACGTGACATCGCCCGCCCGGCCGAGATCTTCGGTGAGGGCCATCCGAACCACGGGCTCGATGAGCAGATCGGCAAGAGGAGCGGTCATTCGGCAGGGACCCTTGAGGCGGGTGCGGGGGCGGCCAGATGGGTAAAGGTCCTGTAGCCCGCTCCGGTCTGGGGATAGTCGCTGCGGAAATGTCCGCCCCGGCTTTCACGTCGCGCAATGGCCGCCTCGGCCACAAGGCGGCCGGCGATCAGGGGCAGGCAGGGGGTTGTGCCGTGCTGGAGCGCATCCAGGGTCCCGAGCAGCCGCGACAGGCCGGGCCCTGAGCGGATCACCCCGGCCTCCCGGCTCATGGCCGTGCGAAGGGTTGCGAGGTCCTTTGCGGCGAGGGCACGAGGCATCAGGTCCGAAATCGGACGCAAGGCCGGGCTGACGGCCTCGCGCGCCAGAAGGCCGGCCCGGGTGCCAAACACGGCCGCTTCGATCAGGGAGTTGGAGGCCAGGCGATTGGCCCCGTGCACCCCGGTCGAGGCGCATTCTCCAGCGGCCAGAAGTCCCGGCAGGTCGGTTCGCCCCCAGGCATCGGTGACGATGCCGCCCATGTGATAGTGGCAGGCTGGTGCCACAGGAATGGGTTGGTGGCGCGGGTCGATCCCGGCTGACATGCAGGCGGCAAAGACGGCCGGGAAGGCGCTCGGGAAATGATCGCCCACCGCCTGTCGCGCGTCG
>CAIYZB010000394.1 GCA_903930545.1 uncultured Alphaproteobacteria bacterium | reverse complement strand
GGTCTCGAACTCGGCGCTGACGACTATCTTTCCAAGCCCTGTAACCCAAGGGAGTTGCTGGCCCGGGTTCGAGCCGTCCTGCGCCGGGCAGAGAGCCGCGATCGCGAGGCACCCACAGACGCCGGCTGCGAGTTCGCCGGCTGGCGGCTGGACCTGGTCAGGCGCGAACTGCGCTCTCCGGCCGGGGTGGTGGTGAACCTGTCCTCAGGGGAGTTTTCCCTCTTGAGGGCCTTTGTTGAACATCCCCAGAGGGTCCTGACCCGCGACCAGCTTCTCGACTTCGCCCGGGGCCCCACAAGCGAGGCCTTTGACCGGGCCATCGATGTCCAGATCAGCCGACTGCGACGAAAGCTGGAAGACGGCACGGAAAGCGACCTGATCCGCACCGTGCGCAACGAGGGCTATATGTTCACTGCCCGGGTGCGGCGAACGTGACGACCCAGCCGCGGTTCCGACTGGTTGCCTCCCTGTTCGGGCGGGTCCTGGCCCTGATCCTGGTCAGCATCGTGGCCGCTCAGGTGATCAGCATGGTCATGCTGTTCAACCTGCCCCCACCGGCCCCCGACTTTTATCGCATCAGCGAGATCGTCCAGACCTTTCAGGGCCAGCCGCCCCGGTCTACGGAGCGGCGCCAGCTGGTGGTCACCTATCTGAACCGCCCCCCGAGCACCGAGATCGACAGCCCCATGACCCCGACGATCCGTCGGGACCTGGCCCTGGCCCTGGGGGTTGCTGAGGACAGGGTGATCATCGCCTCCACCTCCCGCATCCCGGTCTCGGACCGACGGGTCTTTCGCATTGTCCGCGATCAGATGGCACGGGAAGGGGTGGCCAATGAGGAGCACTTCCTGATCGCCCCCTTCGATGTGGCGGTGAAACAGGCGGAGGGCCGCTGGAAGGTGGTTCGCCCTGAGCCCGGCTTTGGTCATGACCCCTGGAAACAGCGGACCCTGCTCTGGCTCTTCCTGTCCGCCCTGGCCATGACCCCCCTGGCCTGGATCTTTGCCCGCAAGCTCTCTGCCCCCATCAAGCTCTTTGCCGACGCTGCCGACCGCCTCGGACGCGACCCCCGCGCAGCACCCCTCGCCACCCTCAAGGGCCCCGCCGAGATCACCATGGCGGTGCGGGCCTTCAACGGCATGCAGGAACGTCTGCGTCGCTACGTCGAGGACCGGACAGCCATGGTCGGTGCCATAGCCCATGACCTTCGAACCCCCCTGACCCGCCTGCGTTTCCGTATCGAGAGTGCGCCGGAGGATCTGCGACTGAAGATGGCCGCCGACATTGACCAGATGGAGGAGATGATCTCCGCAGCCCTGGCCTTTGTCCGGGATGCCAGCCAGGCCGGCGACCGCACCGCCCTGGAGTTGGCCTCCCTGCTGGAGTCCGTCTGTGACGAGATGGCCGAGACCGGACATGCCGTCACCCTGGAACCCGCCGAAAAAATGGTGATCGAGGGCGATCCCCTGGCCCTGAGACGCCTGATCACCAATCTGCTGGAGAATGCCGTCAAGTTCGGTGGTGAGGCGCGGGCGCGGATCAGCACAGAGCCCGGCCACGCCATCATCGAGATCGAGGACAATGGCCCGGGGATCCCGCCAGAGGACCTGGAACGGGTCTTCGAACCTTTCTTCCGCCGCGAACCCTCCCGCAGTCGCCAGACCGGCGGCATTGGCCTTGGTCTGGCCGTGGTGCGATCCGTCGCCCGGGGCCACGGCGGCGATGTCGTCCTGACCAATCGCGAGGGGGGCGGGATGACGGCTCGGGTGATCCTGCCAATCTGATGTCGCAATGCCCGATTAGCTGTTCCCTGACTCGTAATTCGTAAAATCTGTTCCGCCGGAGTGTGATTTGACCCCAACCGCCCCCCGTTCCGCCTCTGGATGGCTCCGACAGGGCCTGATTATCCTGGGTGTTTTGCTCGCCTTGGCTCTGGCAGCCTTTATGATCTTCGGCAGCAAGGAAAAGCCGCCCAAGGATCCTTACCGCACGGCCAGTGTGGAGCAGGGTTCCATCACCAAGGCGGTTTCGGCTTCCGGCACATTGGAAGCCCTGGTGACCGTGGAGGTCGGTTCGCAGATCTCGGGCCAGATCATGAAGGTCCTGGTGGATTTCAATGACGTGGTGACGAAGGGTCAGGTCCTCGCCGTTCTGGACCCCCAGACCTATGAGAGCCGCGTGGCCCAGGGTCAGGCCGACGTGGCCTCGGCCACCGCATCCCTGCATCAGGCCCAGGCCCAGCTGGCCCAGGCCCAGGCTGACTTCGGACGCAAACGGGCCATGGTGGATCAGGCCATCTATGCCCCCTCCGTCCTCGACCAGAGCCAGGCCAGCTTCAAGGTTGCACAGGCCGCCGTTGAGGCGGCCAGGGCCCGTCTGGCCCAGAGCCAGGCCGCCCTGCGCAGCCAGAATGTCGATCTGCGCCGCACAACCATCATTGCCCCTATCGACGGGATCATCGTGGATCGCCAGATCGAGCCCGGCCAGACCGTGGCCGCCAGTTTCCAGGCTCCGGTTCTGTTCCGCATCGCCCAGGACCTGTCCAAGGTCGAGGTCAAGATCAGCGTCAGTGAGGCCGACATTGGCCAGTTGAGCGAAGGCTTGCCCGTCCGCTTCACCGTCGATGCCTTCCCTGATGATACCTATAGTGGCGTTGTGACCCAGGTCCGCAAACAGCCGGTCACCGAGCAGAATGTCGTGGCCTATGTGGTCATGGCCCAGGCCGACAATCCCCGGGGTCGGCTGCTTCCCGGCATGACGGCCAATGCCGACATCATTCTTGATCGCCGCGATAATGTCTTGAAGGTCCCCTCTTCGGCCCTGCGCTGGCAGCCTGCGGGCAACAAGCCAAAGGCCACCGGCCTTGGCCCTCCCGGCATGGGCGGCCCGCCTAGACTTCAGCCGGCACCAGGCCGGATGGGAGGCCAGCGCCTGATCGATCAGCTGGATCTGGATGCCAGACAGACCAAGGTCTGGTCAGACATTCAGGCCGAGATGCGGCCTAAGATCTCAGCGGCCATGTCCGGCGGGGATCGCAAGGCTGGCCGCGAGGCCATGCGCAAGACCATGGACGAGGCCTTTACCAAGCTCGGCCCCTCCCTGCGTCCCGAGCAAAGGCAGAAACTCGCAACTCTGCGTCAGGCCATGGCAGATGGCGGTCGCAATGCCGGTGGCTTCACCGGTGGCACCATCTATGTGCTGCGGGATGACAAGCCGATTCTGGTACCGATCCGGGCCGGGGCCTCTGACGGGTCCTTCACCGAGGTTCGCGGACCGATCAAGGCCGGGGACATGGTGATCACTGGCGGCGGCCCCAAGGCCAAGCCCGAGCTTCGCACCCCCTTCGGTGGCGGGTCCGGCCGGCCAAGGAACTAGGGCCGTGATCGAACTCACTGACCTGCGCAAGGTCTATGTCATGGGCGAGGAAGAGGTCGCCGCCCTGGCGGGTGTCAGCCTGTTCATTGGTCGGGGCGAGCATCTGGCGGTGATCGGCCCCTCGGGGTCGGGCAAGTCGTCCCTGATGAACATCCTGGGGGGGCTGGATCGCCCCTCCTCGGGCACCTACCGGTTTGACGGCGAGGATGTCGGCAGTTTTGACGACAATGACCTGGCCAGTTTCCGCCGGCGGCGGATCGGCTTTGTCTTCCAGTCTTTCCAGCTCCTGCCCCGGCTCAGCGCCCTGCAGAATGTCGAACTGCCCATGATCTATGCCGGCATGGCCCCTGCAGAGCGCCGGGTGCGAGCCGCTGAACTTCTGGACCGAGTGGGGCTGGCCTCCCGCATGGGACACCGCCCGACCCAGCTCAGTGGTGGTCAGCAGCAGAGGGTGGCCATTGCCCGGGCCCTCGCCAACTCCCCGGACCTGCTCCTGGCGGACGAACCCACCGGGGCCCTGGATACCCAGACAGGCCAGGAGGTCCTGGCCCTGTTCAAGCAGCTGAACCGCGACGGCCTGACCCTGATCCTCGTCACCCACGATCTGGAAGTGGCCGCGGCGGCGCGGCGTCAGGTGGCCTTCCGTGACGGTTTGATCGTCTCTGACCAGCAGGTGGCGGCATGAGGTTTGTTGAACTCCTGCGCTTCGCCACCGGGGCCATCATTGCCCACCCCATGAGGTCGGTCCTGACCTCCCTGGGGGTGGTGATCGGGGTGGCGGCCGTGGTGATGATGACTTCCATTGGTCTGGGAGCCCAGCAGAGGGTGACCTCGACCATTGCGGGTCTGGGCTCGAACCTGATCATTGTCAGCCCGGGAGCTTCCCGAAGCGGCGGCGGGAGCAGCCTTGTCATGGCGGCTGCCGGTTCAGGCCAGAGCCTCAATGATCGGGACGTCGAGGCGATCCGCAGTCAGGTGGACGGACTTGCCGCCGTCGCCCCCTCGGTCAGGGGGCAGGCCCAGCTGGCTGCTGATGGTGCCAACTGGAATTCCCGAATCGAAGGCGTGACCCCGGACTATCTGATCGCCCGGGATCTGGTCATCGGTCAGGGCCGGATGTTCGACGAACGCGAGGCCAGGCAGGGTCGCAAGGTCGTGGTGATCGGCACCACGGTCGCCCGGGAACTCTGGGGCGATGCTGACCCCATCGGCAAGCGCCTGAGGGTGCGGGCCGTGCCCTTTGAAGTGATTGGGGTCCTCGAATCCAAGGGCCAGTCGAGTTTCGGTCAGGATCAGGATGACGTGGTTCTGGGCCCCCTGGAGGCTGTCCGTTCACGGATCATAGGTCGTCGGGCCCGGGGCGACACCGTCCAGACGATCTATGTGAAGTCTGAAACCGCCGAGACCCTCGACCGGGTCCAGGAAGACACCACCAATGTCCTGAGGGAGGAGCACAAGATACGCCCCGGGGATGATGACGACTTCCAGACCCAGAACATGGCCTCGATCCTTCAGGCCTCCCAGGCCGCCATTGCCACCTTCACCGTCCTTCTGGCCGCTGTGGCCGCGGTCTCCCTGCTGGTGGGCGGGGTCGGGATCATGAACATCATGCTGGTGGCGGTTACCGAGCGGACCCGGGAGATCGGCCTGCGCATGGCCGTGGGGGCCCGGCGCAGCGACATCCTCACCCAGTTCGCCCTGGAATCCATTGCCCTGTCCCTGGTGGGCGGGCTGATCGGTCTGGGGCTCGGGGTACTGGGAGCGATCGGCATTGCCAAGCTGGGCCAGTGGCCCGCGGCCATTCCCGCCTGGGCTGGTCCCACAGCACTCGGCTTTTCCTGTCTGGTGGGGCTGGTCTTCGGCGCCTATCCGTCCTGGCGGGCGGCTCGCCTCGATCCCATCGAAGCCCTGCGCCGGGAATAGTCAGCCGACGATCTTGCTGGCTCCGAGTTCGGCACACCAGTGGCGTTCCCGGGCCTTGAGCTCGGCTTCCCGCAGATAGGGGGTCATGTCCTCGTCGGCGATGACCTCCAGGGTACGAAGGGAAAAGCTCGCCTCCCCGTGGGTCTTCCAGGCCGCCTGGAGGGTTCGGTTGGGATGGGTGCCCTGCTTCAGGCCGAACCAGATGCTGTTCTGCTGGGAGGCCAGGTTGCGGCT
>CAIYZB010000393.1 GCA_903930545.1 uncultured Alphaproteobacteria bacterium | reverse complement strand
TCAGCCGCGGTTTCGGCCGCTTTCAGCTCGCGAGCCTTGGCCTCGACCAGTTCGACGATGTGCTCGACCATATGGCCATTGTCCATCTTGTGGTCCGGCTTTCCGGCCACATAGACCATGCCCGCCCCCTTGCCGCCGCCGGTAAAGCCGATGTCGGTCATCAGGGCCTCACCGGGACCGTTCACAACGCAGCCGATGATGGACAGGCTCATGGGGGTGGAGATGTGGGCCAGGCGCTGTTCCAGGGCCTCTACGGTCTGGATGACATTGAACCCCTGTCGGGCGCAGGACGGGCAGGCGATGATATTGACCCCCCGATGCCGCAGGCCCAGGGACTTCAGCATGTCGAACCCGACCTTGATCTCCTCGACCGGGTCGGCGGCGAGGCTGACTCGGATGGTATCGCCAATCCCGGCCCAGAGCAGATTGCCCATGCCGATGGAGGATTTCACCGTCCCGGTCCTCAAGGCTCCGGCCTCGGTAATGCCGATATGCAGGGGGCAGTCGATCGCCTCGGCCAGTTGCTGATAGGCAGCTACCGTCATGAAGACGTCAGAGGCCTTCACGCTGATCTTGAACTCGTGGAAATCGTGGTCCTGAAGGATGCGGGCGTGGTCGAGGGCGCTCTCCACCATGGCCTCGGGGCAGGGCTCGCCATATTTCTCCAGCAGATGCGGTTCCAGGGATCCGGCATTGACCCCGATGCGCATGGAGCAGCCATGGTCCCGGGCGGCCTGGATCACGTCACGCACCCGGTCCGGCTTGCCGATATTGCCCGGATTGATCCTCAGGCAAGCGGCACCGGCCTTGGCGGCCTCGATCCCGCGCTTGTAGTGAAAATGGATGTCCGCAACGAGGGGCACCTTGCTGGCCTTGACGATGGTCGAGAAGGCGGCGGTGGAGTCCTCGTCGGGGCAGGAGACCCGGACAATGTCAGCCCCGGCCTCTTCCAGCTGGCGGATCTGGTCGATGGTCGCCGCCGCATCAGCCGTCAGGGTATTGGTCATGGACTGGACGGTGATCGGGGCATCGCCGCCGACCTCGACACTGCCGACCCGGATCTTGCGGGACACCCGACGCTGGATTGTGCGCCAGGGACGGAGATGGGTGTGATCTTGCGCGCTCATGATGGCCAGAACCTAAGCGTTCTGGCGCGGAAACCCAAGCCCGTCTGGACTATTCAGCCAGCTTGCTGATGGCCATGACCGGAGCCGCCAGAAGACCCTTGGACTGACCGGCCGCAAAGACCTGAACCACGCCGGGTTCAGAGGCATCCACCACCAGGCCACGGAGCATGGGGGCGCGATAGGCTTCACCCGCTGCCAGCTGCTTGGCGAAATAGACCGTGCCATCAGCACCGCGAATGATCAGGGAAACCGGCTTGCGGGCCTGAAGGGTCACAACCGAGCCAGAGGCCGGGGCCCCATAGATGGGTCCAGCGGCCACAAAGGTGGTCGGAAGGCGAGGAGCCTCCGCCTGGGCAGCTTCGATTTCTTCCGGGGTCGGGGGCACGAGACGGGCCGCAGCGGCGGCGTCCGCCGAGCCCCCGGCCGCGGCGGCGGCATCGAGACCCGGGGTGACATAGGGGGTAGGGGTGGTGGACTCCACCGGGGCCGGAAGCGGTGCGCCGAGGGTCACCGGACCGCCGGGTGTCGCCGACTGCGAGAGGATGCCCGCATCGGAGGCCGTGGGCGGCGGCGGAGCCTGTTCGCCCATGGCGCGCTGGGCGACATTCCACAGGATGATGGCGGCAATGATCAGGGTGCCGCCGGCCAGGATGGTGGTCAGGCGGGGATCGCCTTCGCGGCGGACGCCGACAGGAGCCCGCAGAGGCTCATCAATGACAGGATCATCGGACTTGAACCGATCAACCGCGGCCTCGCCATCCAGGCCCAGGGCCTTGGCATAGGCGCGGACATAGCCGATCGTGAAGGGCCGGGAGGGCAACTCGTCGGTGCGCATGTCCTCGATCGCCGCCAGATAGGCGCGACGGATGCGCGTGGCATCGGCCACGTCCTGCAGGGTCAGCCCCTGGAACTCACGAGCGGCCTTGAGGGCGGCCCCGATGTCGGGACCTGTGTTGAGATCAGCCATGTGGATATCGGTGATGGACCGGTCCCGATCACCATCGGCCCGGTAATTCAAATTCGTAACCCCGCCAGTATCGAGCGGCATGGCTACTATCCACCCCTGATCCAGGGTCCCGAAACATTCGGGACCGCGCCCCGTTCCAACAAATGAAGGAACATTAATATTTGATTGGAAATATCACGCTAGTACTCGG
>CAIYZB010000392.1 GCA_903930545.1 uncultured Alphaproteobacteria bacterium | reverse complement strand
TCGCCCATCTCCGGGGGTTCTTCGGTGTCCTCGGCATTGGGATCTTCCTCCGCCTGGGTCATCTGGCTGTCGGCATCCTCGCTTTCGCGATGGGTCGACTCGTTTTCGTCCATGGAGGCCTGTTGCGGCGA
Source organism: uncultured Alphaproteobacteria bacterium (assembly GCA_903930545.1). Classification (GTDB taxonomy): domain Bacteria; phylum Pseudomonadota; class Alphaproteobacteria; order Caulobacterales; family Caulobacteraceae; genus Phenylobacterium. The sequence goes on along the minus strand of CAIYZB010000392.1, from coordinate 3,618 downwards.
CTGGCCTTCGCCTTCGCCGTCATCGCCGTCGTCCTGGGCCTCGGACTCCCCCTCTTCGCCCTGGTCCTCTTCCTGGTCCGGCTGGTCCGGGGCATCTGACAGGTCGTCGCTCATCGACAGGTCGCGCAGGATGGTCCGGGCGATCCGGGAAAAGGTCTTCTGGTCCTCGACGGCATCCACCAGCTTGTCGATGTCGGCCCCGGCCTTCTGCTCGACCTCTGCGCGGAACATGTCCACCAGCATCTTGGCATTGGCAGGCGGAGCGACACCGGTCAGCCGCTCGCGCACGATCAGGCTGACAATGTCGGCCATGGGCGGATTGGACTGGGCCTCGATGGGATTATAGACCTTCTTGGCCCAGGCATGCTCCATCACAGCCTTGAGGTTTTCCTTCACCCCGCCAAGGGCATTGGCCCCGATGGCCTCGATCCGGGCCTGCTCTATGGCGTCATAGACCGGCGCGCCCAGGGCCGAGCCCGGGCGGGCCTTGGCATGGATGGCGGCGTCATGATGAACGATCCGCAGGGCCATCTGGTCGGCCAAGCCGCGGATTCGGGACGCCTCCGCCGGGTTCAGGTCCCGGGGCGGGTGGGGCAGGATGGCGCGATTGCCCTGGAGCAGCGGCCCCTCGCCCGAATAGACGATTTCGAGGTCCGGGCTTTCCGCCAGGGACCGCGCGGCATGGGCGAGCGCGCGCTTGAAGGGTTCGGTCGGGCTTTCAGGGTTCTTGGCCATCAGGCCCCTGTCATAGCGCGGTGAAGGAAGGCGCGCCAAGCGCTCTTAGGCCTGGCGCGCCCACGATCAGTGGTGATTGGCCGCCAGCCAGGCCTTGCCCTGGGATCCGGCCAGATCGACCAGATTGCCCATGGCCAGATTGACGTCGATCAGGTGCAGGCCCCAGTCCGGGGTGATGTCGCCCCGCACATTGTCGATCCGCGGATCAGCCGGGTCCGCATTGATGTGGATAGACAGATAGTTGAACCCATTGGCCCGCACGCATTCGGCACTCAGAAGGCCGGGGACAGAAACAAAGGGGGTGGCGATCTTGCCGCCGTCTTTCACCCAGGCGCTGGGGTCCTGGCCATTGGCAACGGAAGAGAGATAGGCCTTCAGCTCACCTTTTCCACCGCCGAGGGCGGCCGGGTTCACGCAGGCCGCTTCCATGGGCGAGGCCGGGTCGCGGGGCCGACCAAAGCGGGTATTGGCCGGGGGCGGGACGGTGTCGCGGAAGGTGGCATAGGCGATGGCGCAGCCGAACTGGTCAGGCTTGGCGCAGAGCGGGATGGATTTGAACATCCCTGTCGCCTGACCCTTGTCCACCGGCAGGTTGGTGCCCAGCAGCATGGCGGAGATCAGCAGCTTCTGGCTGGGCTTGCCGTCGATCTCATTGGCGATCAGGCCGGTGAGTACGCCAGAACCCTGGGAGTGACCGATCAGGACAACCCCGCGCCCCTTGTTCTCGTTCTTGAGATACCAGTTCCAGGCATCGGAAACATCCTGGGGGCCGATGCGGAAGGCATTGGCGGCTCCGGCAGGAGCTGCCCCGGTCATGGCGGCACGCAGGGCGGTCAGGGTGAACTGGCGATACATGGGGGCATAGACCCGGCACCTGGAGGCAAAGCGCGACAGCTGCTGTTCCACCACCCGACGCTCCTCATCATTGGGGATCATGTCCGAGGTCGTGCCCGGGTCATTGGAGACCGTCGGATAGACATAGAAGCAGTCGATGGGGGCCTTGGGATCAGCAGCCCAGGTCTCGACCTTCAGCTTGCCATCCGCGCTGACGATGGTGGCGGTATTGTCGCTGGCGCACTGATCCGCCCGGCCCGGCAGGCAGAGCCAGCTGGCCTTGTCGCCATAGTCCACAGCTGGGAGGACACCAGGGGTCTGGGCGGAGGCAGCTCCGGCCAGGACAGTGAGGCCGAAGAGGGCCGCGGAGAGAAATGAAGTGGATCGGTGCAGCATCAGGGCTCTCATGCGCTTGGGAATAATCAGCGCAGGATCGCCCCGCAGGTGACCAAGGTCTAGACCTGAATGCGGTCAAGCCGCGGCCTGAGCCGCCTCGTTTCTTTGGGCGTCACGGGCATCCAGGGCCCGTTCCATGGAGGCAAACAGGTCCCCGGCCTCGATGGGCTTGGGCACAAACCCGTTCATGCCAGCCGCCAGATACTCCTTGATCTGGTGGGACATGACATTGGCTGAGAGGGCGATGATCGGCGTTTCTTCTCTGGCATTGTCGCGTTCGAACTGACGAATTGCCAGGGTTGCCTCGACGCCGTTCATCTCCGGCATCTGGACGTCCATCAGCACCAGATCAAAGCTGGCGGTGGCAAAGGCCTCGACGGCCTCGCGACCGTTCGCCGCCAGGGTCAGGTCGATGCCCAGGGGCTCCAGCAGGGATTTCAGGATCAGCTGGTTGGTGGCGTTGTCTTCTGCCGCCAGGATCCGGACGTGCTCGCCGACATTGACGCTGGTGGCCTCGCCGTCCGTCTCGGCGGCAGCCTCGCTGGCCCCGCACCAGCGGAAAGGAAGATCAAAGGCAAACCGCGACCCGACCCCGGCTTCGGAGGTTACGGTCAGAACCCCGCCCATCAGACCCACCAGCTCACGGCAGATGGCCAGGCCCAGACCGGTGCCGCCGAACCGACGGGTGGTGGAGGCGTCCACCTGGCTGAACTTCTCGAACAGCTCCCCAAGGTGTTCAGCCGGAATGCCTATGCCGGTGTCGCTGACGACAAAGCGCAGGCCGTTCCCGGCCCGGCTGACCTGGACCTGGACTTCGCCCTGGGCCGTGAACTTGACGGCATTGGAGACCAGGTTGGAAAGGATCTGTCTCAGGCGGGTACTGTCTCCGAACCAGCGGCCATCGGCAGCGGGATCGAAGTTCACCCGGAAATCGACATCCTTCTGGGTTGCCAGATTGGCAAAGCCTGAACAGGTGGTGGAGACCGCCTCCACCAGGTCAAACTCGTGATCATCGATCTCCAGCTTGCCGGCCTCGATCTTGGAAATGTCGAGGATGTCATTGAGGACGGTCAGCAGGGCCTCGCCGGAATCCCGCACGACGACCAGACGGTCGCGCTGGGCGTCGCTCAGGCGGTCCAGGGCCATGACCTGGGCCATGCCGAGGATGCCGTTGAGGGGGGTTCGGATCTCGTGGCTCATATTGGCCAGGAACTGGGACTTGGCCTCGCTGGCGCTATTGGCCTGGTCCCGGGCGCGGACCAGTTCCTCCATCGTCCGGTCAAGGGCCTGATCGCTGGCGGTCATTTCCCGCAGAAGACCCCGGATATAGGCGAACAGGGCGAGACCCGCGGCCGCGAAAATTGCGAGGGCCAGAAGGAAGACCGGGATAGCCTTGACCAGGACCCGGATGCCGGGCTGCTTGGGGGTCCAGACCAGGTCCCCCACCCGATAGCCCCCGGCATCGATGATCGGCGACCGTGCCAGACCCGGGGCGTGGGACGTTGCATCCCCAAGGGGGTGGATGGACAGACCCTTGACGAGGGTATCTTCGGACAGTCGGTCGAGAAATGTCTGGTCCATGAGCCGAGCCGACACGGCGATATAGGGCGCGGAATCCTTCATGGGCATTGATGGCAATTCAGGGATGATCGT
>CAIYZB010000391.1 GCA_903930545.1 uncultured Alphaproteobacteria bacterium | reverse complement strand
GATCTGGTGCGGGCCGAGACCCTGGCCAAGACCGGCTTCGTCAGCGAGGCCAGTGTCCAGCAGACCGCCCTGAAAGCGCGGGTGGCTAAAGCCCAGGCAGATCTGTCGCGCGCCCAGCTGGCCGCGGCGCGCTCGGAGTCCAACCGCACCCAGGTTCAATTGAGCCGTTACGAGATCCGGGCACCCTTTTCCGGCATCGTGATCGACAAGGCCGCCCAGCCTGGCGAGATCATCTCGCCGCTGTCCGCCGGCGGCGGCTTCACGCGAACCGGCATCTGCACCATCGTCGACATGGACAGCCTCGAGATCGAGGTGGACGTCAACGAGGCCTATATCGGCCGCGTCACCAACGGCCAGAAGGTGGAAGCGATCCTGGACGCATTCCCAGACACCGTGCTGCCCGCCCGGGTGATCGCCAAGATCCCGACCGCCAGCCGGGACAAGGCCACGGTCCGCGTCCGCATCGGCTTTGACTCCAAGGACGTTCGAATTCTTCCGGAGATGGCCGTGAAGGTCACCTTCATCGAACCCCGAACCTGACCCCGACTGCAGGACATCGCGATGAGCGCCCTCATTCAGCTGAACAACGTCACCAAGAACTATCGGCGGGGCAAGGAAGGCATCGCCATTTTCGATGGCCTGACCATGTCGATCGAAAAGGGTGACTTCGTGGCCATCATGGGGCCTTCAGGCTCGGGCAAGACCACCCTGCTGAACCTGTTGGGCGGCACAGACCGGTGCGATGGCGGCCAGATCATCTTTGATGGCGAGCGGATCGACGGCTATTCCGAGGGGCAGCTGGCGGCCTGGCGCGCCAGAAGCGTGGGCTTCATCTTCCAGTTCTACAATCTGATGCCGGTCCTGACCGCGGCCCAGAACGTCGAGCTGCCGCTTATGCTGACCAAGCTTCCGGCCAAGAAGCGCCGGGACAATGTGGCCACGGCGCTGAAGATCGTCGAGCTCTCTGACCGGGCCAAACACAAGCCGAAGGAACTGTCGGGCGGCCAGCAGCAACGCGTGGCCATTGCGCGGGCCATCGTGTCTGACCCCAAGCTGTTGCTCTGCGACGAGCCCACCGGCGACCTGGACCGCAACACCGCCAATGACATCCTGCGCACCCTGCAGCAGCTGAACCGCGAACTGGGCAAGACCATCATCATGGTCACCCATGATCCGGAAGCCGCCCGGTTCGCCAACCGCACCCTGCACCTCGACAAGGGCAGTTTTGCCGAGGTCACGGCATGACCGACTTCGATCTGGTCCGAAAGAACCTGTTCCGCAAGCCGCTGCGCACCATTCTGCTGACGGTCTCGATCTTCATGGCGTTCCTGATCTTCGGGATGCTGACCAGCTTGAACGTGGCCCTGAACCGGGCGTCAGAGACCGGCGCGGCCAATGATCGCCTGATCGTGTCCAACAAGATCAATTTCACCCAGCCGCTTCCCATTGCCTACGTAAACCGCATCGCCGCGGTTCCGGGCGTGACCGGCGTGACCCATTCCAGCTGGTTCGGTGCCTATTATCAGGATCAGCGAACAAGCCGCTTTGTCGGCTTTGCGGTCGACCCCGCCACCTATGTCGCCCTCTACGCCAATGACATCCGGCTCACGGAGGCCGAGAAGAAGGCCTTCATCGGCGAGCGGACCGGCGTGATCGTCGGCAAGGCGCTGGCGGATCAGTATGGCTGGAAGCTGGGCCAGACGGTACCGATCAGCTCGAACATCTATGTGCAGCCTGACGGCCGTCGCACGTGGGACATGAAGGTCACCGGCATCTTCACCGGCGCAAAACCCACGGATTCAACGGCAGCCCTCTATTTTCACTATGACTATCTGAATGAGACCACCACGTTCGGCCGCGACCAGATCGGCAATGTTGCGGTGCGCACGGCATCGATGGACCTGAACAATCAGGTCGCCAAGACGATCGACGCAGCGTTCGCCAACTCGCCCTACGAAACCTCGACGGTTGATGAGAAGACCTTCGCCCAGGCCTTCCTGAAACAGGCCGGCGACCTGAATCTCATCGTCACCATGGTCGTGGCGGCCGCCTTCGCCGCGATCCTGATGATTGTCAGCACCACCCTGGTTTCGGCCATGCGCGAGCGCACCAAGGAGATCGGCGTGATGAAAACCCTCGGATTCTCCAGCCCGCGCGTTCTGCGCATGGTGTTGGGCGAGGCCTTGATGCTTTCGACCCTGGGGGCCGTTCTGGGGCTCGCGGTCTCCGCCTTCGTACTCGCAGGGCTGTCCAACTCTCCGGTGGCGTCAACCTTCGGCGATCTCTCGATGTCGCCTCTTGTGGCGCTAAGCGGTCTCCTGCTGGCGATCACCCTGGGTCTTGTGACCGGTGCCATTCCGGCGGCGTCCGCCTTGCGGATGAGCATCGTCGACGCCCTCAACCGGCGTTAGGAGACCAGTCATGAGCCTGATGAGCCAGACCCGTTCGGTGATCGCCATGAACGTGCGGTCAATACCCCAACGCCTGTGGATGTCGCTGGCGACAGTGGTGTCCATCGCCCTGGTTGTGGCAGTCCTGCTGGGGTTCCTGTCGCTGGCCAATGGATTCAACCAGACCCTCAAGGGCTCTGGCGCGCCGGACGTTGCCATCGTTCTGCGCGAGGGCTCGGAGGCTGAACTCAACAGCACCCTGTCGCGCGAGCAGGTGGATCTGCTGGGTCGCGGTCCTGGTGTGAAGATTGGCGCCGATGGACGACCGATCGTCTCGGGCGAACTGCTGATGGTGGTCGACGGGATCAAGAAGTCGTCACGGACGAAAGCAAACATGCCGCTTCGAGGCGTGGGTGCCAACGGCCTGCTGGTCCGCAAGCAGGCGAAGATCAGCCAGGGCCGCATGTTCTCGCCCGGGTCCAACGAGATCGTGGTCGGGGCCGGCCTGCTCCGTGAGTTCGAAGGTTTTGAGCTTGGCAAGTCGGTCCGCTTCGGGGCCCAGACCTGGCGCGTAGTCGGTGTCTTCGAAGCCCCGGGCACCGTGTTTGAATCCGAACTCTGGGCGGATGCGCCGGTGGTGCAGAGCCTGTTCAAACGGGGCACGTCCTTCCAGACCGCCCGCGTCGTTCTGACAAGCCCCACGGCGCTTCCGGCCTTTGTGGCCTATGCCAAGTCCGAACCGCGGCTGCAGCTCTCCGCCCAGAGCGAGCTGGACTACTATGCCGCCCAGGCCGAGAGGTCCGGATTGTTGATCCGGTACTTTGGGTGGCCGCTGGGGATCATCATGGCCATCGGCGCCCTCGCTGGCGCGCTCAACACCATGTATGCCTCGGTCTCCAGCCGGGCTGCAGAGATCGCGACCCTGCGGGTGATCGGATTTTCCGGGTTCTCAGCTTTCATGGGCACCATGGTCGAGGCCCTGGTGCTGTCGGCGATCGGCGCGCTCCTCGGTGTGACGATCTGCGCGATCGGCTTCAACGGGCTGTCGGCCTCAACATTGGGCGCGGGCTTCACCCAGGTGGCTTTCCGCGTGCAGATTGGACCCGAGATCATCGGGCAGGCAGTGACCTTGGCCCTGATCATCGGCCTTGTCGGGGGGATCTTCCCCGGCTGGCGGGCAGCGCGGCAAAAACCCCTGCTGGCGCTGGCGGCCTGAGACATCTCGACCCCCACCGCCAGGCGGTCAAGGCAATCCGTCTCTTCTCAGGCATGCCCCGCTGAATTCCCGTGGGGCCCGGGCTTTTCGCCGCTCAATCGTTATTCTGGCGGGTCTCAGGACGTGAGCAGGTCTGGTCAGGACCTGCTGAGCGGCAATGGCGTGAAGACCGGCTGGCCAAATCAAAGTGAGATGGATGCGCGGACCAGTTTCGCCAGGTCATCCCTGAGTTCCACCGACTTCGCCCGACCGGCTGCAGTCTTGATGATGTTTACCTGTTCCCTCGGATCGGCCCTGAGGTCGTAGAGCTCGTCCAGGTCCGGCGACATATTCCAATGGACGTATTTGAAGTCACGCGTTCGAATGGCCTTGTAGTCAGCATCGAGAAGCCAGGTAAACGGCAAGTCATCACTGAAATTTTCGATCAATACTGACTTTCTTGAATTCG
>CAIYZB010000390.1 GCA_903930545.1 uncultured Alphaproteobacteria bacterium | reverse complement strand
CCTCATAGAGCACCCGGGTGGCGCGCCCACCATTCAGGGGGATCAGTCGCCACTCCCCCTCGAATACCCTGAAGTCTCCGCTCAGGGCGCGGAAGCGGATGCGGCTGGGCATGTCGTAGTCGGAGCGGAAGGTGGAATGCAGGGGCGGCAGCAGCCCGCCCTTGCGCACCTGTTCGCGGATGTCCCACCGGCCGGCCGGGTCCTTCTGCAGGATGCGGCAGCTTTTCAGGGTGGTGGCCAGTCGGGTGGCCAGATCGCAATCCACCAGAATCTGCCAGACCAGGGCCGGGGGTGCGGGAATGTCTGTGGCTGCCCGCAGCAGGCCAGACGCCCCGCCGGGGTCAGGCTGGACATCCACATAGGTGCCACTGCGCACCAGCTCGGCCTCGGCCCGGGCACTTAAGTCCCAGGCTATGGCCGGACTGGCAAAGGCCAGGAAGAAGATCAGGGCGAGGTGTCGCATCGCCCTGATCGATCAGGCCCCGACGCGGTTCTTCACCAGGTCGTCCACCACCGAGGGATCAGCCAGGGTCGTGGTGTCGCCCAGATTGGACAGGTCGTTCTCGGCGATCTTGCGCAGGATCCGGCGCATGATCTTGCCCGAACGGGTCTTGGGCAGACCTGGGGCGAACTGGACGATATCGGGGGCAGCAAAGGGACCGATCTCCCGACGCACCCAGCCCTTGAGCTCGGCCTGGAGGATGTCGGTGGGGACCACATCGGCCTTGAGGGTGACGAAGCAGTAGATGCCCTGACCCTTGACGTCGTGGGGATAGCCGACGACCGCAGCCTCGGCGACGTTCTCGTTGCCCACCAGGGCGCTCTCGATCTCGGCCGTGCCCAGGCGGTGGCCGGAGACATTGATCACGTCATCGACGCGACCCGTGATCCAGTAATAGCCGTCCTCGTCCCGGCGGCAGCCGTCGCCGGTGAAATACTTCCCGGCATAGGTCGAGAAATAGGTGGTGAAGAAACGTTCGTGATCGCCATAGACCGTCCGCATCTGGCCGGGCCAGCTGTCGGTGATGCACAGATTGCCGCTGTTTGCCCCGGACAGGATCTGGCCCTCGGCATCCACCAGCTGGAACTGGATCCCCGGCAGGGGCTTGGCGCAGGAGCCGGGCTTGAGCGGTGTGGCCCCAGGCAAGGGGGTGGCCAGACAGGCCCCGGTCTCGGTCTGCCAATAGGTATCGACAATGGGGCAGCGGCTGTCGCCCACCACCCGGTGATACCAGAGCCAGGCTTCGGGATTGATCGGCTCGCCCACCGTGCCCAGCAGGCGCAGGGAGGCGCGCGAGGTCTTCTTCACCGGCTCGTCACCGTCGCGCATCAGGGCCCGGATGGCGGTGGGGGCCGTATAGAAGATCTCGACCTTGTGCTTGTCGATGACCTCCCAGAAGCGGGAATTGGTCGGATAGTTGGGCACGCCCTCGAACATCACCGAGGTGGCTCCATTGGCCAGGGGGCCATAGACCACATAGGAGTGACCGGTGACCCAGCCCACATCAGCCGTGCACCAGAAGACCTCGCCGGGGCGATAGTCGAAGACCAGCTCGTGGGTGTGGCTGGCCCAGGTCAGATAGCCGCCGGTTGTGTGCAGGACGCCTTTGGGTTTGCCGGTAGAGCCGGAGGTATAGAGGATGAAGAGCGGGTCCTCCGCATTCATCGGCTCCGGTTCGCAGACATCGTCCACCGTGGTCTTGATGTCGGAATAGAAGACGTCGCGGCCGGCCTGCATGGGCACATCGGCCCGGGTGCGGCGGATGACCAGGACATCGGTGACATCGGGGCAGGACTTCAGGGCCTCATCGACATTGAGCTTTAAGGGGATGGTCTTGCCGCCCCTCAGGCCCTCGTCGGCGGTGATGACGATGCGGCTGTCACAGTCCTGGATGCGTCCGGCAATGGAGTCAGGGGAAAAGCCACCGAAGATCACCGAATGGACCGCCCCGATGCGCGCACAGGCCAGCATGGCCACGGCGGTCTGGGGGATCATGGGCAGATAGATGGTGACCCGGTCGCCCTTCTTGACCCCCAGCTTCTTCAGCACATTGGCCATGCGGCAGGTTTCGGAGTGCAGCTGGCGATAGGTCAGGGCATCCCAGGGGTCGCCCTCGTCGCTTTCCCAGATGATGGCGGTCTGGTCGCCGCGGGTATCGAGGTGACGGTCCAGGCAGTTGACCGAGACGTTCAGGACCCCGTCGGCATACCAGCGGATGCGGAAGTCATCCTTGTTGAAGGAGACATCCTTGATCTCGGTGGGAGCCTTGATCCAGTCCAGACGACCGGCGATGTCCTTCCAGTAGCTGTCCGGCGCAGAGCCGACCTTGGCCACGGCGGCCTCATAGGCGGCTGCGTCCATATGGGTCCGCTGGGCCCAGGCCTCGGGAACCGGAAAAACCTCACCGTCGCTCACTGCACATCCTCCCTCGAACGCGTCTTGCGCGAGTTATGCGGAGGCCGCTCCTTTGGTGCAAGGCCCCACTCCCCTTGGCTTCGAATTGGTCTAGGCTTGGGACGCACACCGAGGAGGTTTCGATGATTTTGCACCTGTCCACCTGGGCCGAGATCGAGGCCTTTCTCAAGCGATCCACCACCATCGTCATCCCCATCGGCTCCAATGAGCAGCATGGCCCCACGGGGCTCTTGGGCACCGACTGGCTCTGCCCGGAAATCATCGCCCATGAGGCCCAGAAGGGCTCTGATCTGCTGGTGGGCCCCACCTTCAATATCGGCATGGCCCAGCATCACCTGGGCTTCCCCGGCACCATCTCGCTGCGGCCCTCGACCTTCATCGCCGCCATCGGCGACTGGGTGCGCTCCCTCGCCGCCCATGGCTTTACCCGGATCTATTTCCTCAATGGCCATGGCGGAAACGTCGCGACCATCGAGGCAGCCTTTTCGGAGCTCTATGCCGAGGCCAGCTTTGCCGGCCGGCCTCGGGGTTTTTCCCTGAAGCTGAAGAACTGGTGGGAACTGAAGGGCGTCATGGCCCTGGCCAGCCGCCAGTTCCCGACGGGCCACGGCAGCCATGCCACCCCCTCAGAAATCGCCGTGACCCAGTG
>CAIYZB010000389.1 GCA_903930545.1 uncultured Alphaproteobacteria bacterium | reverse complement strand
GCGAGCGCGGCATGATCGTGGTCATGGGCGGACCCAATCTGATCCGTGGCGGTTCCTATTCCGGCAATGTCCGAGCGGCCGATCTGGCCGAGGCCGATCTGCTGGACGCCTTTGCCTCTGACTATGTGCCCCGCAGTCTGGTCGAATGCGCCTTTGCCCTGACCGCCGAGCCCCATGGCTGGAGCCTGCCCCGGGCCGTGGCCACGGTCACAGACGCCCCGGCCCGCGCCGCCAGGCTCCACGACCGTGGGGCCATCGAGGCCGGACGTCGCGCGGACCTGGTCCGGGTCCGCACCCAGGGTGGCCTGCCGGTGGTGCGTGGCGTGTGGGTGGAAGGCGCTCGGGTCGGCTGATAGCTTCCGTTAGACCCCCCTCACAACTGGAGGGCCGATGTCGTCTGATGCAGTGGATCCGTCAGCGGGACCTGGTCGGGTTCGCGTCCTGTTGATTTCGCCAGGCCGGCGGCTGTTGCTGATCAATTACCGTAATACCGGACCGACAGGCGCACAGCGTGTCTGCTGGACGACCGCGGGTGGTGGCTGTGAGGCGGGTGAGACGCTCCAGCAGGCGGCGCTTCGTGAGATCGCAGAAGAAACCGGCATGAACGGCGTAAGGCTCGGCCCCGTTGTCTGGTACGGCGAAGACGCTCATCGGAGTGGTGACTGGAAGGTGCTGTTCCGTGAGCACTTCATTGTCGCCTTTGCGCCGACAGAACACATCGACCCGTCAGGCTGGAGCGAACACGAGCGTCGGGAAATCCTGGAGACCCGCTGGTGGACGTTGGACGACCTTCGGGCCACGGATGAAGTCGTTTACCCCTTCGGACTGGCTGATTTGCTCGAGCCCCTGTTGTGCGGTCGATACCCATCGGAGATCGTCACGCTGCCTGCTATCTGAGGTGTCTGGCACAGTCTGAAATCTGCCCTTCAGAGTTTTCGCATTTCGGCTCGCTGGGCCCGCGGGAGATCGATTGTGGCCGAGCCCATTGTCATTCTGGACCATAATCCACTCTGGCCTGAGCTATATCAGGCACTGCATAATCGTATCGACGCCGCGCTTGGTTCCCTGGCCGCAAGGATAGAACATATTGGCAGCACAGCCGTTCCGGGACTGGCGGCGAAGCCGATCATCGACATCATTGTCGTGCTCCACACTCACCATGATCTTGTCTCGGCGATCGAGGCCCTGAGCGGGCTTGGCTACAGGCACGAGGGTGACTTGGGGATCAAGGGGCGGGAAGCCTTCGCGACTCCGAGCGGCTACTCAAGGCACGACCATCACCTCTATGTCTGCACACCCGACTGGCGCGGGTATGAAGACCAGATCGCGTTTCGAGATTATCTGCGAGCCCACAGTGGGACCGCGCGCGCCTACGGACGCTTGAAGCGGGCATTGGCCGCCAGCCACCGCGACGACCGTCGCGCCTATTCCGAAGCCAAGAGTGACTTCGTGAATGCGGTGCTAAGGCGCGCGCGCCGCGAGGATCCACTTTCGTAACAACCAGGGTACCGTACAGCCAAACGGCGGGCGCCGGGGATGGTCGCCCGCCGTCGCAGCTGAAACTGGGCCGCTAACTCGGCGGCCCAGCTCCTCTGAGACCTAGAACTTCACGCCGAGCGTGCCACCAAAGGTGCGCGGGTCGTTGAAGGCGCCGGTGACGGCGGAGGCGTCACGGCTGTAGCTGCCGGCGCGGGTGACCATGTATTCGGCGTTGAACAGGGTCCGCGCCCAGAGCGAGATCGTCATCCGACCGCCGGTTTCAGCGAGGGCAATGTCGCTGATGGCCAGGCGGGCATTGACGCTTGTGCCAGGCTGGGTCTTGAGCTGGCTGAGATAGATGGTCTTGCCATTTGTG
>CAIYZB010000388.1 GCA_903930545.1 uncultured Alphaproteobacteria bacterium | reverse complement strand
TCCGTCCTTGAGGGTCGGTGCCGCCCGGGCCGAGCAGTTCTCAGCCGTGGAGCATGGGGTTCCCATGCTCAGCCTCGACAATGCCTTTGCTGACGATGAGGCCGTTGATTTCGACGCCCGCATCCGCCGCTTCCTGCGGATCGAGGCCGATGTCACTGTGGGCTATACGGCCGAACCCAAGATCGACGGACTGTCGGCCTCCCTGCGCTATGAAAACGGCATTTTTGTCCAGGGGGCGACCCGGGGTGATGGCCGGGTGGGGGAGGACGTCACCGAAAACCTGCGGACCCTGTCTGAGATCCCCAAGCGGCTGAGCGGTTCTGGCTGGCCTGAGGTCATCGAGATCCGGGGCGAGGTCTATCTGGGCCATGCCGAGTTTGCGGCCCTGAATGCCGCGGCCACCGAGGCCGGGCAGAAGACCTATGCCAATCCGCGCAATGCGGCGGCGGGATCCCTGCGCCAGATCGACTCCAAGATCACCGCCACCCGACCCTTGAGGTTCTTCGCCTATGCCTGGGGCTTTCACAGTGCCCCCTTTGCGGAGACACAAGGTCAGGCTCTGGCCCTGCTCAAGGCCTGGGGATTCCAGACCACGCCCCAGAGCGAGCGGGTCGAGAATTCTGCGGGCCTGGTGGCGGCCTATGCCCGGATGGAGGCGGCCAGGCCCGATCTGGCCTTCGATATCGATGGGGTGGTCTACAAGGTTGATCGCCTGGACTGGCAGCAGAGGCTGGGCTTCATCACCCGCACCCCGCGCTGGGCCATAGCGCGGAAGTTCCCCGCCCAGCAGGCCCGCACCCGGCTTGAGGCCATCGATATCCAGGTGGGGCGCACCGGGGCCATTACTCCTGTGGCCCGGCTTCATCCCGTGACCGTGGGCGGGGTCGTGGTGGTCAATGCCACCCTGCACAATGGTGACGAAATCGCCCGCAAGGACATCCGGGTCGGGGACATGGTCATCCTGCAACGGGCCGGGGATGTGATCCCCCAGATCGTCGGGGTGATCCCCGAGGAGCGTCCTGAAGGCAGCGAACCCTTTGAATTTCCGACTGTCTGCCCCTGCGATCTGAAAACCCCGCTGGCGCGGGAAACCACGGCGGCCGGGGCCGAGACCGTGGTGCGCCGCTGCACGGGGGAGTTTGCCTGTCCCTTCCAGAGACTGGCCCACCTGCGGCACTTCGTGTCCCGGCGGGCCTTTGACATCGAAGGCCTCGGGGAAAAGCAGCTGACGGCCTTCAGTGAGCGGGGCTGGATCGAGACCCCCGCCGACATCTTCCGTCTGGCCCGCAACAGCGAGCGGCTGGATGAGCTGCGCAGCACCGAGGGCTATGGCGAGACCAGCGTCACCAATCTGGTGGCCGGGATCGAGGCCCGCCGCGCCATCGCCCTGGACCGCTTCATCTTCGGCCTGGGGATCCGCCATGTGGGGGAGACCACTTCGCTCGCCCTGGCGCGGCATTTCGAGACGGTGGAGGCCTTCATCGGCGCCGCCGAGGCCGCGTCCGGCGAGATGGCCGGGGCCGTCTATGTCGCCCTGTCAGATCTGGAGGGTCTGGGCCCCACAGCCCTGGAGGCCGTGCTGAGCTTTGCCCGCAATCGTCAGCCCCTGCTGATACCGCCAGAGGCCTCCGTGGAAGAGCATCTGCGTCTGGCCATCCCCAAGCTGAACAACCGGGCGCGACAGGCCCTGGGGGCTGTCTATGGGGACTGGCCGAGCTTTGAGCAGGCGGCCAATGACGCACTGGCCGGCGCACCGGGGGAGCATTTCGCCGAACTTGCCGGTGTGGATGCCGTTGGGCCTGTGGCGGCCCGGATGATCGCCGAATTCATGGGCGAGGCCCATAATCGCAATCTGGTGGAAGGCCTGATGGCGGAACTGACCGTCATTCCCGCCGAGCGGCCAAAGACCGATACCGCCATTGCCGGCAAGACCATCGTCTTCACGGGCTCCCTGGAACGCATGACCCGGGACGAGGCCAAGGCGCAGGCTGAGGGGCTGGGGGCCAAGGTCTCGGGTTCGGTGTCGAAGAAGACCGACCTGGTGGTGGCGGGGCCTGGCGCAGGCTCCAAGCTCAAGACCGCCACCGACCTGGGGATCCAGGTCATGACCGAGGATGAGTGGCTGGCCCTGGTGGCAGGCACCTAAGGCCTGGCCGTGACGATCCACACCCCGGCAGGCACGCGCATGCCTTCGGGGGTCACATAGGTTTCGAGGGCCGCGCGCACGGCCGCCAGGATCTGATCCTGATGGTCCGGATTGTCCCGCAGGATGCCGCCGAGAGGACCAACCCGCAGGGAGGTGGAGAGGCTCTGTTCCAGGTCCCCGGCACCGATGGCCTCATCATAGGGCGTAATCTGGACATCCCGGAACCCGGCACCGTCGAGGATGCGACGCACCCGGTCCGGATTGGCAAAACCGAAGGGTCCGGGCGCTTCAGGGTCCGGCGCTGTGGACGCCGTCTCGGGCAGGACCGTGCGTGCGGCGATCATGGGCAGGGCCATGAACAGATTGTCCGCCGGGGCGCGCCAGCAGACGAAGGTCAGGCGGCCCTCCGGCTTCAGGGCCTTGCGCAGATTGGCAAAGGCCGCCGTGGGGTCGGCAAAGAACATGACCCCGAAGCGCGAATAGATGGCGTCATAGCTGGCCGGTTCGAAGTCGAAGGTCTGGGCGTCGGCTTCGAGAAACTGGATCCCGGCCTGGCCAGCAGCCCGGGTCCTGGCCACCGCAAGCAGGGGCTGTGAAATGTCGACCCCGGTGACCATGCCAGTCGGCCCGACAGCCTCGGCCAGCTGCAGGCTGGTCTGACCCGCACCACAGCCTACATCGAGAATGCGCTCGCCAGCCTGTGGCGCGAGGGTGCGGATTCCCTGTTCCCCCAGAGTCTTCAGCTGGTGGTCGAGACGTTCCTGAAGCTCCGCCCAGGTGTCTCCTGTGGCGGCGTTCCAATAGGCGATCTGGGCGGCGTTTGCGGCGTCGGTCATGCGATGGGCGCGCAGGCGTCCTGCAGCCAGGGCAGGACATCTGCTGGCACGCCGGGTCCGACCTCGGCCAGGACCCGGGCGTGATAGGCATCCAGCTGGTCTCGCTCTGACGGAGTCAGGAGCTCCGCCAGGATGAGGCGACGGTCGATGGGGGCCAGGGTCAGGGCCTCAAAGCCCAGCATGGGCCGCTCGCCACCGGCAATGGGGGCGGCCTCGGTCACATATTGCAGGTTCTCGATGCGGATCCCGTAGGCCCCTTCCTTGTAATAGCCAGGTTCGTTGGAGACGATCATGCCCGGCTTCAGGGCCACAAAGTTCGGCATCTTGGCGATGCGGTGCGGACCCTCATGGACCCCCAGATAGGAGCCGACCCCGTGGCCAGTGCCATGGTCATAGTCCAGGCCCTGGGCCCAGAGCGGGGCACGAGCCAGGACATCCAGGGCCGAGCCCGTGGTGCCCACCGGGAAGCGGATGGCGGTCAGGGCCAGGTGGCCCTTGAGCACCAGGGTGAAGCGCTCGCACATCTCCCGGCTGGGGGTGCCGATGGCCATGGTGCGGGTCACGTCCGTGGTCCCGTCCAGATACTGGCCGCCGGAATCCACCAGCAGAAGGGAGCCGGACTCGGTGCGCTTGTTCAGTCGCTCGGTGGGGCGGTAGTGGACGATGGCCCCGTTGGAAGCCGCCCCGGCAATGGTGTCGAAGGACAGGTCCTTCAGAGCCCCGGTGGCCTCGCGGAAGGCCTCTAGACGGCTCACCACCTCGACCTCGTCGGGCAGGCTGGTCTGGGCCTCGGTGGCCACCCAATGCAGGAAGCGGCTCAAGGCCACACCGTCACGGACATGGGCGCGACGGGTGCCTTCGATCTCGGTTGTGTTCTTGCAGGCCCGGGGCAGGGTGCAGGGGTCTTCGCCCCTCACGATCTGGGCTCCGGCAGCGCTCAGGGCATCGAAATACCAGGCTGAGGACTGGGCCGGATCGATCAGGACCGACTTGCCCTTGAGCTCCTTAAGGGCTGCCGGCAGGTCGGCGGGGGTCTCCAGACGCACCTCATTGCCCAGCCAGGCATTGAGGTCCGGGGTCACCTTGGCCGGGTCCAGGAAGATCCGGGCCGTGCCATCGCTGTTGAGGATGGCCTGGCTGAGGGGCAGGGGGGAGCGGATCACATCGCCGCCCCGGATATTGAAAAGCCAGGCCATGGTGGCCGGGGCGGTCAGGACGGCGGCATCAGCCCCCTTGTCGGTGAGAATGGCGGCGATGCGGCTGCGTTTGGCCGAGCTGTCCTCGCCGGAATAGTCGAGGGGGTGGGGGACCACCGGGGCCACGGGCTGGGCCGGGCGGGCCTCTCCCCAGGCGGCGTCGAGGGGATTGTCGCCGACGGCCTTCAGCTGCGCACCCGAACGGGCGGCGGCGGCCTTAATCCGATCCAGGGCGTCAGGGGCATGGAGACGAGGATCATAGCCGATGACCTGACCGGCGCGGGTCTCGGTCTCGATGAAGGCGGGCACGCCGCCCTCCACCAGATCGCGGATCTCGAACACAGCCTGATCCACCTGGTCACGGACCTGGAGGGTATAGCGGCCATCGACAAAGACGGCGGCCTTGTCCTGCAGGATCACTGCAGCCCCGGCCGAGCCGGTAAAGCCGCTGGCCCAGGCCAGACGGTCATTGGCCGCAGGCAGGTATTCGTTCTGGTGCTCGTCCTCATGGGGGACAAGGAACCCGTCGAGGCCCTGAGCCTTCATGGCCTGACGGATCAGGGGCACATGGCGGGGGCCAAAGGACGGGTCGGTGCTTTCATCAAAGGTCTGGCGCATGGCCATAATCTAGGATGATGCGGCGGCTTATGCCACTGCCTCGGCGGGGCGGCGCAAGGCAATCATGCAGCCGAAAGCCAGGAGGGTCAGGGCGATCAGCAGGCTCAGGGACAGGCTGACCGAGCGCTCCAGCCCAACAGCAAAGATAACCGGGGCCAGGGCACCGATGATGCGGGAGGGGATGTTGAGGGTGCCGAGGCGTCCGCCATAGTTCTTCGAACCGAATAGAGCCAGGGGCAGGGTGCCCCGCACGATGGTGAAGAGCCCATTGCCTGCTCCGTAGAGGATAGCGAAGACGGCACCCGCGCCGGGTCCGGCCAGCAGCAGGGCGGCGGCACCCAGGGGGAACATGACAATGGAGATCCGTCCCGAGACGAGGGGGTGGATATGGCGCACCAGGAGGAATTCGCCGAACCGGGCGATGACCTGGGCCGGACCTACCAGCATGCCGGCCGCGATAGCGGCTGATGCCGTGGCCCCCATGGCCGTGAGCAGGCGCGGCAGGTGGGCGGCCATGATGGACCCGACCCCGGCCATGACCGCCAGGGCCAGGGCCAGCAGGATCATCTGGCGGCGGGCAAAGGCATCGAGCTCCACCTCTGGCGCAGAGGTGACCTCGCTATGGGCGACTGCGTGGGGCCGGTCCCGGGGCAGGGACAGGTGCAGGGGCAGGGCGATGATCAGATTGATCGCCGCCCAGACCTGACAGGCTCCGCGCCAGCCCAGATGGTGTTCCAGATAGGCCGTGAGGGGCCAGGCAATGGTGGAGGCGAAGCCCGCGATCAGGGTCACGCCGGCTATCGACCGACGGGCCTCGGCCCCGAACCAGCCCACGAGCCCGGCAAAGGCGATGTCATAGAGACCGCTTGCCATGCCAAAGCCGATCACCACCCAGGCCAGGGCCAGCTGCCAGAGGGTCTGGCTGAAGGACAGGCCGACCAGACCTGCGGCCAGGAGAAGGCTCGCGCCCGAAAGCAAATTGCGGCAGCCGCGGCTGTCCACCGCCCGGCCAAAGCGCGGTGCGATGAAGGCCTGGAGGAACATGGCCGCCGAGACGCAGCCAAAGACCATGGAACTGGAGGCCCCGACGCCCCCGGCCATGCTGTCGGCCAGGGAGGCCGGCAGATAGCTGGAACAGCCATAGCCAATGGTCTGGGTGATCCCCAGGACAATGACCGCGCGTCTGGCACCGATCGGGGCCGGGGTCTCATCCATGATTTGTCCCCGATCCGGTCACTCAGGCCATTTCGCCGCAGTTTGCAGCCGCCGTCAGTAGGAAATTGGAAAGGGTGTCGCTTCAGCTTGGCGAAAATCCTTTTGAGGTCGATCCATGTCCTGCTGCGAAGCCCATTCCTCCTGGCCCACCCTGTCGCGTCGTCATGTCATGGCCGGAGCTGTTGCCCTTGGCGGCCTTGTGGCCGTCGGCCAGCCGGGGGTGGCCCGGGCGGCGGGCCATGCCGAGGCCCTGCTCCTGACCTGCATGGACTACCGCCTGGCCAATGAGGTCGAGGCCTATATGACGGCCCGGGGCCTGAGGGACAAATACGACCACGTCATCCTGGCCGGGGCCTCCCTCGGGGCCCTGAATGACAAGTATCCCGCCTGGTCTGAGGTCTTCTGGGCCCATCTTGAGCTGGCGGTTCAGTTGCACGAGGTCCATCGGGTGATCGTCATCGATCACCGCGACTGCGGTGCCTACAAGCTGATCCTGGGCGATGCCTCGGTGAAAGATGCTGACACCGAGCTGAAGACCCACGTCAAACAGCTCTATGCCCTGCGCACGGCCATCATGACCAAGCACCCTCACATGGAGGTCGAGGTCGGCCTCATGGGCCTGGACGGCAATGTGACCCAGATCGTCTAGGTCTCGACGACCCGCCCCCGCCTGTCTATGAATTGACCTCATGAACGCGCACGCCAGCCTCAATTCGAGCTCTTGCGGTCCCTTCGGGGCCGTGGGACGGCGCGTGGGCTGATCCAGCCCCGACCACCCCACGACCCCGCCATCCGGTGGGGCGTGGTGATGGCCCCCCTCCGGACATGCCTTTCCGGAGATTAAGATGAGCGACCTGCCTGAAATCCCCTGGTTTCCCCTGACCACAGAGCGCCTGCGCCTGCGTGTCCCGATCGAGTCCGACTTCGAGGCCATTCAGGCCTATGCCGAGGACCCAGACGTTGTGCAGTTCATGCTCTGGGGACCGAACACCCGCGAGGAGACCGCGCGGGTCCTG
>CAIYZB010000387.1 GCA_903930545.1 uncultured Alphaproteobacteria bacterium | reverse complement strand
TGGAGCTTCAGGTCCTGATGATCCCGGGTGACGGTGAGGGTCTGCCTGCTGACCAGGTCAGCCTGCTGATCCTGACAACCCGGGCTGTCTACGCCATGGCCTATCTGGTCGTCGGCGTTCTGTTTCTCAAATGGACCTATCGCGTCGTCGCCAATGCCCGCCTCATTGATCCAGCCATGCCCTTTCGCCCAGGCTGGGCCGTGATCTGGTATTTCATTCCTGTCGCCACCTTGTGGAAGCCCTTCGAGTCTCTCGCCGCGGCCTGGCGCGTCAGCCGGGGTCCGATCCCCGCCGGCTCGCCCGTGACGCCGCGGGTCCTTCGCTGGTGGTGGGGTCTTTGGTTGGCCAGCACGATCTGCAGCAATCTATCTGCCCGCCTCAGCCTGAGGACCGAGGTGTCGTCGCTCGTTCTTGTCTCGGATATTATTGAGCTTTTGGGAAATATCGCCGTCATCCCCCTGACCTTCATTCTGGACCGGATCATCCAGACCCTTGGAACCTGGCAGTGGGACAGGCGGCCGCAGGACGAGGTCACGCAGGTGGAGATCTAGGTCGCGACCGGCGGATAGGCGTTGGTCCCGCCCCAGGGGTCCTCGACCTGACCCTCTCCCAGATAGGTCGGGCCGACGGGGACCTTGCCGGCACCGCCGGGGATGTCGAGGATATAGGTGGGCTGGCAGAGGCCGGAATAGTCGCCCCTCAGCTGGCGCATCAGGGCCTGGCCGGTTTCCAGGGAGGTCCGCAGGTGGCCTGTGCCCGGGGCCAGGTCGTGATGGTGCAGGTAATAGGGCTTGATCCGGGTCTCCACCATGGCCCGCATCAGGGCCCCCAGGGTGGCCACATCATCATTGATCCCGGCCAGCAGGACGGTCTGGCCCAGCAGGGGGATCCCTGCCTCCACCAGGCGGGCGCAGGCGGCGCGGGCCTGGGAGGTCAGCTCCCGGGGGTGGTTGGCGTGAAGGGCGACATAGACCGCCTTTCCAGAACAGGCGAGGGCGGCCACCAGATCCGGGGTGACGGCGGCAGGGTCCACCACGGGGATGCGGGTGTGATAGCGCACCACCTTCACATGGCTGATCCTCGCCAGACGGGCTGACAGATCGGCCAGTCGCCGGGGGGACAGGACCAGGGGGTCGCCCCCGGTGATGATCACCTCCCAGATCTCCGGATGATCCGCCAGATAGGCCAGGGCCACGTCCAGCTGGTCCGGGGTCAGGGCGCCATTGCCCTCAGGGCCGACCATCTCGCGGCGGAAACAGAAGCGGCAATAGACCGCACAGGTGTGGGTGACTTTCAGCAGGGCCCGGTCCGGATAGCGGTGGACGATGCCCGGCACCGGGCTGTGGGCCTCATCTCCCACCGGATCGGCGGATTCCCCGGGGGCCGTGTCCAGTTCCGCCATCTGGGGCAGGAACTGTCGGCCAATAGGATCGTCTGGATCATTGGGGTCGATGAGGTCGATCATGGCCGGCGTAATGGCCACGGCATATTGCGCCGCCACCGGGGCCAGGGCGGCCACCCGGTCCGGGCTCACCAGACCGGCCAGGGCCAGGTCCTCGATCTGTCTAAGGGTGCGCGGGGCGCTCATGGCCGGGCTCTATCAGTCCGCAGCGAGATCGGCCACCGGAGTCCAGAGCACCTGCTCGATCCTCTGGGCCCCGGTGGCCAGCATGACCAGACGATCAAAGCCCAGGGCCGAGCCACTGGCCTGGGGCATCTGGCCAAGAGCGGAGAGGAAGTCGTCATCAATGGGATAGGTCTCGCCATAGATCCGGGCCTTTTCCGCCATCTCGGCCTCGAAGCGGCGGCGCTGTTCTCGGGCATCGGTGAGCTCGCCAAAGGCATTGGCCAGTTCCACCCCGCAGGCATAGAGCTCGAAGCGCTCGGCGACCCTCGGATCGCAGGCCTTGGGCCGTGCCAGGGCGGCCTCTGACACAGGGTATTCGCAGAGGATCACCGGGCGACCGTCCCCCAGATGGGGCTCGACCCGCTCTACCAGGACCCGGCTGAAGATATCGGCCCAGCTGTCATCAGCGGCAATACGGATCCCTGCGGTCCGGGCCTGGGTGGCCAGACCTTCCCGGTCCGTTGCCCCGCCCGCCTCCACCGTGGCCAGCAGATCCATTCCCGCATGCTGGTCAAAAGCCTCGGCGAGGGTGACCCGCCTCGGCTCTGCAAAGGGATCGGCCGTTCGACCCTTCCAGGTCAGGGTTCCCGTGCCGGCGGTCTCTGCGGCCAGGGCCAAGAGGGCGGCGCAGTCCGTCATCAGGGTCTCATAGGTCTCACCCGCCCGGTACCATTCCAGCATGGTGAATTCCGGATGGTGCAGGGCCCCGCGCTCGCGATTGCGCCAGACCCGACCGAAATCGAAGATCCGCCGCTCGCCCGCCGCCAGCAGCTTCTTGCAGGCAAATTCCGGGGAGGTGTGGAGATAGGCCGTGGCCCGGGTGCCGGAGGTGGAGATCATCTCGGTGGCAAAGGCGTGGAGATGGGCCTCGTTGCCCGGCGAGACCTGCAGGGCGGCCGCCTCCACCTCGATAAAGTCCCGGGCCTCGAACCACTGGCGAACGGCGGCGCGAATCCGGTTGCGCGACAGGAGAAAGGGCCGCCGGTCCTGGTGGTTTTCGGGCCGCCACCAGGGCGAGATCTGATCGGTCGACAAGGCTTTGCACCGCGAATGGCTGGAGATTTTGTCAGGGATCGCTATAGGACCAGCCAGCAAGACTTATCCAGCAGGTTCAACGGCACCGTCCGCCCCTGCGACACCCAAGGAAGAGACATCACGTGAAGGTCGCCGCCAGTTCGCTTCGCAAAGGCGCCGTCGTTGATATGGACGGCAAGCTCTATATCGTGCTTTCCGCCCAGAACATCCACCCGGGCAAGGGCACGCCGGTCACCCAGCTGGACATGCGCCGCATCTCCGACGGGGTGAAGGTCTCCGAACGATACCGCACCACCGAGACCGTGGAGCGGGCCATCGTCGACAGCCGCGACCACACCTTCCTCTATCAGGATGGCGACGGCTTCCACTTCATGAACCCGGAAACCTTCGACCAGCTGGTCGCTACCCCGGACGTAGTCGGTGATTCCGCGGCCTATCTGCAGGAGGGCATGACCATCCAGCTCTCCACCCATGACGATGTGCCCATCGCCCTGGAACTGCCCCGCACCGTGATCCTGGAGATCACCGAGACAGAACCGGCGGTGAAGAACCAGACCGCGTCCTCGTCCTACAAGCCGGCCATTCTTTCCAATGGCAATCGCGCCCTTGTGCCGCCCTATATGGCGACCGGGACCCGTGTGGTCATCCTCACCGAGGATGGCTCCTATGTGGAACGTGCCAAGGACTAGACCTCAGCAGAGCCTGGCCCGTCAGGCCGGGCTCTGATCGCTGAACTCGCCGCAGATCTGCCAGCGGTGCGAGCCGGGGCCGAAGCGGTGGGCCAGTTGAACCCCCAGGGCGCGGGTGCCTCGGGCGGCTTCCTGTTCGAAGATCTCGATCAGATCCTCTCTCAGCACCGGACGCGGGCGCGCGGTGGTCATGGCCACCTCGCCAATGACCAGATCGCGATGGGCTTCACCGCCAAGCCGGGCCAGGGCACGGCGGAGTTCCTCCGCCAGCCAGGCATAGGGGCTCGGTGCAGCCACAACCTTGCGGCGTCGGGTGGTGCTGTTGGGTGCAGAAGCCACGATGTCGAGATCCGATCCTGTCCTTCGACATCCAAAGCCCACTTCAATGACAGTTGTGAGTCGCTGTTTACCGGATTTGGGCAGTGCCGACGCTTTGGGCGCCGTATATGGGTATTTTCGTCCCCACGTTGCATGTGGCCGGTCCGGTGCGCGCCGGGCCCCTCGGGCCGCACTCGTCGTCGTGCGGCAGACGGGCTAAACCCTTCCCGACAGGCTGATCGAATCGGAAGACTGGGATGATCCGCGCCCGCAGAGCCCGCATAGTTGCCACCCTGGGTCCGGCCAGTCGGGAACCCGCACAGATTCTGGCCCTGGCCCGGGCCGGGGCGGATGTCTTCCGGGTCAATTTCTCCCATGGCTCCCATGCCGATCATGCCACCTCCATCGCCCGGGTCCGTGCCGCCGAGGCCGAGCTGGGTCGGCCCCTGGCCGTGCTGGCCGATCTTCAGGGCCCAAAGCTGCGCCTGGGGGACTTCATCGACCGCAGCATCCGTCTGAAGACGGGCCAGGACTTCCGCATCGATCTGGATCCCCGGCCCGGCGACGCCTCGCGGGTCTGTGTGCCTCACCCGGAAATCTTCGCCGCCCTGAAGCCCCAGGCGATGATCCTGCTGGATGACGGCAAGGTGCAGCTCAGGGTCCTGAGTTGCGGCAAGGACTTCGCCGAGACGGTGGTGGTGGCGGGTGACGCCCTGTCCAACCACAAGGGCCTGAACCTCCCAGGTCTGGCCATTCCCATTCCGGCCCTTACCACCAAGGATCGCGAGGATCTGAATTTTGCGCTCCAGGTGGGGGTGGACTGGGTCGCCCTGTCCTTTGTCCAGCGCGCTGCCGACATGGCGGAGTTGCGCCAGATCGTCCAGGGCCGCGCCGGTGTCCTGGCCAAGATCGAAAAGCCCGCGGCGTTGGAAGCCCTGGATGAGATCCTCGACCTCTGCGAAGCCATCATGGTGGCCCGGGGGGACCTGGGGGTGGAGCTGGCCACCGAAGACGTGCCGGTGGTGCAGAAGACCCTGATCCGGGCGGCCCGGACCCGGGGCCTGCCGGTGATCGTGGCAACCCAGATGCTGGAATCCATGATCCATGCCCCGACCCCGACCCGGGCCGAGGCTTCGGACGTGGCCGGTGCGGTCTATGAAGGGGCCGATGCGGTCATGCTTTCGGCCGAGACGGCGGCCGGGGATTTTCCTCTGGAAGCCGTGACCATCATGGACCGGATCATCTGCCGGGTGGAAC
Source organism: uncultured Alphaproteobacteria bacterium (assembly GCA_903930545.1). GTDB lineage: Bacteria > Pseudomonadota > Alphaproteobacteria > Caulobacterales > Caulobacteraceae > Phenylobacterium. The sequence continues at coordinate 8,214 of CAIYZB010000387.1, read as the reverse complement.
AGGACCCCCGCTGGCCGGAACTGATGCGGGCTGAGTATCCGGTTCAGGATGCCGATGCCGATGCCCTGGTGGCCGCGGCTCGCAAGGCGGCCGAGGCCGCCTCCACCGCCTGCCTTGTGGCCTTCACAACCACAGGCCAGACGGCCCTGCGCCTGGCCCGGTCCCGCCCCCTGCAACCCACCCTGGCCCTGACGCCTCACCTTTGGGCGGCACGTCGCATGGCCCTGGTCTGGGGGGTGGAATCCCGCATCACCCCGCCTATTCTTGACCCCGAGGACCTCGCCCGGATCGCCGTGGAACAGGCCATGGAGTCTGGTCTGGCCGGACCGAGCCAAAGGGTCCTGATCCTGGCCGGTCTGCCCATGGGCTCCCCCGGAGCCGCCAATATCCTGCGCCTGGCCCACACGCCCCGCCGATAGGCACCCCATGATCGAATGCTTCGCCACGGCTGAAGACCTCGCCGATGCCGCCACCCGGGTGGTCAGCATGTCCCTTCGGTCAGGTCTGGCAGACCGGGGTCACGCCACCCTGATTGGGACTGGGGGCCGCTCGCCGGAACGGACCTATGATCAGCTGTCGGATGCCGAACTGGACTGGGGCCGGGTCACGGTCAGCCTGTCCGACGACCGGTTTGTGGGGGACGATGATCCGGCCTCCAATGCCCGGCTGGTGCGTGAGCGCCTGCTGGTGGGCAGAGCGGCCTCTGCCCGCTTCGTGCCCCTGAGCCGACCTGTGGCCGATATGGCCCTGGCGGCCGAGATTGCAGATCCGGAAATCCACAAGCTGGCCCCCTATGACGTCCTGATGCTGGGCATGGGGGAGGATGGTCACATCGCCTCCCTGATCCCCGGTGATCCGGACCTTGGCCTGGGCATGGACCCTGAGAGTGCGGTCTTTGTCCGACCTGTCCCGGCTGGCCTCGGAACCCCGCCTGTAGCCCGCATCACCCTGACCTTGGCAGCCCTGCTTCAGGCCAGATCGACCCTGGTCCTGATCTCCGGGTCTCTGAAGCGTCAGATCATCGAGCAGGGGTCCGGCCTGCCCATCCATGCCCTTCTGGCCCGGGCTGGATCACATACCCGCATATTCTGGACGCCCTGAGAGGACATTCCATGCATCCCGTCACGGCCGCCGTCACTGACGCCATCATCACCCGCAGCCGGCCGACCCGGCAGGCCTATCTGGCCGCCATGCGGCAGGCGGGTGAGGCAGGACCTGGCAGGGCCAAGCTGTCCTGCGCCAACTGGGCCCATGCCTTTGCCGCCAGTCCGGAGGGGGACAAGCAGAGACTGCGCAATCCCACGGCGATCAATATAGGCATCGTCTCGGCCTATAATGACATGCTCTCGGCCCACCAGCCCCTGGAGCGCTATCCGGCCCTGATCAAGGCGGCGGCGGAACGGGTGGGAGCAACGGCCCAGTTCGCCGGCGGGGTTCCGGCCATGTGCGACGGGGTGACCCAGGGCCGGCCGGGGATGGAGCTGTCCCTGTTTTCCCGCGATGTCATCGCCATGGCCACGGCCATTGCCCTCACCCATGACGCCTTTGACGCAGCCCTCATGCTGGGGGTCTGCGACAAGATCGTGCCGGGCCTGCTGATCGGGGCCCTGGCCTTTGGTCATCTGCCGATGATCTTTGTGCCCGCTGGCCCCATGACCTCGGGGATTTCCAATGCCGAGAAGGCCCGGGTAAGGGGCCTGTTTGCGCAAGGAAAGGCCAGTCGGGAGGAGCTCCTCGACAGCGAGATGAAATCCTATCACGGCCCCGGGACCTGCACCTTTTTCGGCACAGCCAATTCCAACCAGATGATGATGGAAATGATGGGCCTGCACCTGCCGGGCACAGCCTTCCTGCATCCGGGTACGGCGCTGCGCGATGCGGTGGTGGGGGAGGCGGCGATCCGCGCCACCCGCCTGATCCAGGGGGCCGAGGACGCTACCCCCCTGTGCGAGGTGGTGGACGAAAAGGCCATCGTCAATGCCATGGTGGGCCTGCTGGCCACCGGGGGATCGACCAACCACACCCTGCATCTTGTGGCCATGGCCCAGGCGGCGGGGATCCAGATCAACTGGAGCGACTTTGATGCCCTCTCGCGGGTGACCCCGCTTCTGGCCCGGGTCTATCCCAATGGCAGCGAGGACGTGAACGCCTTCCATGCCGCTGGGGGTATGGCCGTCGTGATCCGCGAACTGCTGACCGCGGGGCTTGCCCATGAGGATGTGATGACCGTGGCCGGTCGTGGCCTGTCCCACTATCAGCGCGAACCCTTCCTCGAGGACGGGACCCTGGTCTGGCGGGAGGGCGCACAAGAGAGCCTCAACCGCGACATCATCCGCCCGGTCTCCGATCCCTTCCAGCCGGAGGGAGGCCTGCGTCTGCTGGACGGCCCCCTCGGGCGCGGGGTGATGAAGACCTCGGCGGTGAAGCCCGAACATCTGGTGGTCGAGGCCCCGGCCCGGGTTTTCGAGGACCAGGAGGCTTTGCTGGCCGCCTTCCAGAGGGGCGAGCTGGATCGCGATGTCATCGCCGTGGTCCGGTTCCAGGGCCCCCAGGCCAATGGCATGCCGGAACTTCATAGCCTGACACCGGCCCTTGGCGTTTTGCAGGACAAGGGATTTAAGGTCGCCCTGGTGACGGACGGGCGGATGTCCGGGGCCTCAGGCAAGGTTCCGGCGGCCATTCATATGACCCCGGAGGCGGCCCTCGGCGGACCCCTCGCCCGCGTGCGGGACGGTGACCTGATGCGGCTGGATGGTCACACCGGTCGACTGGAAATCATGACCCCCCTCGACGGCCGTGAAGCCGCCATGGCTCCGCCCTCGGGAACAGGCTATGGCCGCGAGCTGTTTGGCTGGATGCGCCGCTCTGCCGGTCCGGCCGAGGCCGGGGCATCGGTCTTTGCAGCCTCCCCTCTGACGGACGAAAGTCTCCCGGCATGAAATTCCGACCCATAGGCGTAGTGGGAGACATTGGCGGCACCCATTCCCGCTTCGCCCTGGTGGATGAGGCAGGCCATATCCGTCACCCCAAGGCCTATGAGGCCCGCGACCATGCAGGACTTTCCGAGGTCCTGGCCACCTATCTGGAGGACATGACCCCGGGACGTTATCCGACCCTTGCGGTGCTGGCCGTGGCCGGGCCGGTGGTGGATGGCGAGATCGAGTTCACCAATATCGACTGGCGGATCTCCGAAGGCGAGCTTGTGGGCACCTTCGGCTTTGAGTCCGCGCGTCTGCTCAATGACTTTGCCGCCCAGGCCCTTGCGGCACCGGTTCTGGAGGCCGCTGATCTGCGGCGTCTGGGCCCGGACCTCAGGGGCTCAGACGCCGCGCCCGTAGTGGTCCTGGGGGCTGGAACCGGTTTCGGGGTCGGGGGACTTGCCCGCAGTTCCCGGGGTGACATCCCCATTGCTGCTGAGGGCGGTCACGCCAGTTTCGCCCCCTCCGATGCGGTCGAGGACCAGGTTCTTGCAGGACTTAGAACGAAATATGGCCGGGTGTCAGTTGAGCGCATCCTGTCAGGGCCGGGCCTGTTCGAGCTCTATCAGGCCCTGGGGCGACAGCTGGACCTGCCGGCCACCCTGGCCGACGAGCGGGCAGTGATCGGCGCAGATCGGACAGGAAATCCCCTGGTGGACCAGACCCTGGATCGCTTCTGCGCCATTCTGGGCACCGTGGCGGGGGACATCGCCCTGACCTATGGGGCCCGCGGCGGGGTCTATATTGCCGGAGGCATCGGACCCCGGATCGCCGATCGTCTGGCCAGTGGGGGCTTCCGCAGCCGATTTGAGGCCAAGGGGCGCCTGTCAGACTATATGCGGGAAATACCGACTGCGCTTATCCTCCATCCCTATGCCGCCCTGGTCGGGGCGGCCCGGGAGCTGAAACACATGGAAGGACGTGGCCTGTGACCCTTGCAGAGATCCTGAAGCTCGCCCCGGTCATCCCGGTCATGACCATCGAGGACGAGGCCAAGGCCGTTCCCCTGGCCCGAGCCCTGGTGGCCGGTGGCCTGAGGGCCCTGGAGGTCACCCTGCGGACCCCCGCCGCCATGGGCTCCATCCGTCGCATCGTCCAGGAAGTCGAAGGCGTTGTGGTCGGGGCTGGAACGGTGACCAGTGCCGCGGCCCGTCAGGCGGCCGCTGATGCCGGGTGTCAGTTTGCCGTCAGTCCCGGCCTGATCGAGGGCGAGGGGGCTGATGGTCCCCTGCCGCTTCTGCCTGGTGTGGCGACACCCACCGAACTGATGTGGGGTCTCAGGGCTGGCTATACCCACTTCAAGCTCTTCCCCGCCGATGTGCTGGGTGGTACTGCCCTGCTGAAGGCCTTCAGCGGTCCTTTCCCCCAGGCCATCTTCTGCCCCACGGGCGGGATCGATGCGACCAATGCCCGGGACTATCTGGCCCTGGCCAATGTCGTCTGTGTCGGGGGATCCTGGGTGGCCCCGGCTGATCTGGTCCGGGCCGGAGACTGGGGTGCGATCACAGCCCTGGCCGCCGAAGCGGCCAGGTTCTGATCATCGGGCTCAGCGACCCTGGAAGTTTCCGGGGCGGCGTTCCTGGACGGCACGCACACCTTCGGCAAAGTCTTCGGTGGCCCGCAGGACGGTCTGTTCGGCGTGCTCGTGATTGGTCTGGGCCCGCACGGCGGCGGCCAGAGCGCCCCTGAGGGTCTTGCGGGTGGCCACCACGGCGAGGGGCGCATTTTCCGCAATCTCGGCGGCCAGGGCCTGGGCCGTGGCCAGCAGGTCGGACGAAGGCACCACCTGATCCACCAGACCCCAGGTCAGGGCCTCGTCAGCCTTGATCCGCCGGGCGGTGAGGAACATCAGGTCCGCCTTCTGCTGGCCAATGGTCCGGGGCAGGGTGTGGGTCAGGCCAAAGCCGGGATGGAAGCCCAGCTTGACGAAATTGGCGGCGAACCGGGCTTCGGGCGAGGCGATGCGGAAATCCGCCACCAGGGCCAGACCAAGGCCGGCCCCCACCGCGGCACCCTGAACAGCGGCGATGACCGGTTTTTCGATGGAGAAGAGCCGCACGGCCTGGTCATAGAGGGCATTGATCCCGCCCATGCCATTGCCGGCAATCCCGTCTGGGGCCACCAGATCAGCCCCGGCGCAGAAGGCCTTGCCCGCAGCGGCCAGGACCGTGGCGCGGATGCCGGGGTCCTTGTCCAGGGCTTCCAGCTGGTCGGCCAGGGCAGACATCAGGTCCACCGAGACATGGTTGTTCGGCGGCCGGTCGATGGTCACGGTGGCCACATGGCCCTGGCGGGTGATGGAAAGGTCGCTCATCGTCTTGTTCCCAAAAGGTTACGGGCCACCACCCATTTGTGGACTTCGGTGGGGCCATCATAGATTCGCATGGTGCGCAGCTTGGACGCCATGAGCTGCAGCGGCAGTTCCTTGGTCATGCCCATGGCCCCGAAGGTCTGCATGGCATGGTCGACGACCTCCCAGGCCATCTCCGTGGCATAGGCCTTGATCATCGAGATTTCCTGGCGGACGTCCTTGCCCTGATCCAGTTTCCAGGCGCAGTCATAGGTCATGAGCCGGGCGGCATGGATGCGGGTGGCGGCATCGGCCACCCACCACTGGATGGCCTGACGTTCCGACAGGGGCAGGCCGAAGGTTTTCCTCTGGGGCGCAAATTCGACAATCATGTCCAGAGCCCTCTGGGCCATGCCGATGGACCAGGAGGCCATCTCGATGCGCCGGGTTCCCAGACGCAGCTGCATGGGGGCAAAGCCCTCGCCCTCGGTCCCGAGCAGTTTCCAGCCCGGCACCCGGCAGTCTTCCAGGGCCACCTCATAGGTCGCCGCCCCGCCCACCATGGGGATGCGGCGCAGGACGTTGAAGCCGGGGGTGTCGCGGTCCACGAGGAAGGCTGAGATGCCGCCCCGGGAGCGCTTTTCCTTGTCCGTCACCGCCATGACGATGGTGAAGTCGGCCTCGGCGGCGCGGCTGATCCAGATCTTGCGGCCATTGAGGACCCAGTCCTCGCCATCCTTCACCGCCCGGGTGGTCATGCCCGAGGGATCGGCCCCGGCACCGGGCTCCGAGATCCCGATGGCCGAGATGGTCTCGCCCCGGACGTAAGGCGCCAGATAGGCGTCGCGCTGGCGTTCAGTCACCGTGGCCATGAGCATGCGCAGGTTCGGGCTGTCCGGCGGCAGGGTATAGGGGGTGACGGTGCGGCCCAGCTCCTCATTGACCCCGACCATGGCAATGGCCGGCAGGTCGGAACCGCCGATGTCCTCCGGGGCATCCAGACCCCAGAGCCCCAGATTGCGGGAGACCTCGTCGAGGCGGGCCTGTTCGGCGGCCCCGACACCCAGACCCTTGCCATCGGCCTCACGTGCCAGGACGGTGGGCTCCAGGGGCATGAGTTCGTCGCGGACAAACCGGGACACAAGGTCCTTGAGCATCCGGTGCTCTTCGGAAAGTTCGAAGTTCATTTTGCCCCCCCATCGCCTATCGTCTTGCGCCGGAGTAAGGCCTCAAGCCAAGACAAAGTTCAATCGCCGAGACGGGAGATGCCCATGAGCCTTCAGACCCCTGCGGACAGCGAGCTGGCCACCGAGGCCACGGGCCCCCTCAAGGGCATCCGCATCCTGGACCTGACCAGTGTGGTCTTCGGCTCCTATGCCACGGCCATGCTGGGGGACCAGGGGGCCGAGGTGATCAAGCTGGAGGATCCCGGTTCCGGACGCGGGGATGGCGGGGACATCATGCGCTGGGCAGGTCATGTGCCCGAGGGCGGCCCCCGAGACCTGGGCCCCATCTTCCTGGCCATCAACCGCAACAAGCGCTCTGTGGTCTTGGACATGCGCGATCCCGCCTCCCGGCCCCTGCTGGAGGCCCTGATCCGCAGCTGCGAGGTCTTTGCCACCTCCATCCGCTATGACGGCCTGAAGCGCCTGGGTCTGGCCTATGAGGACGTGAAGGCCCTGCGCCCTGACGTGGTCTATGTCCATGCGGCGGGCTATGGCTCGGACGGGCCCTATGCCGGAGAGCCGGCCTATGACGACCTGATCCAGTCGGCCTCGGGCCTGGCCGATCTCCTGCCCCGGGTGGATGGCAATCCCACCCCGCGCATCCTGCCGACCCTGGTGGCGGACAAGGTCTCGGGCCTGTTCATGTGCCAGGCGATCACGGCGGGACTGCTGCACCGCGAGCGCACCGGCCAGGGCCAGTTCATCGAGGTGCCGATGCTGGAATGCGTCACCAGCTTCACCCTTGTGGAGCATCTCTATGATCACACCTATGAGCCGCCCACCGGGCAGTGGGCCTATCAGCGGGTGGCCAATCCCAACCGCAAACCCTACCAGACCAAGGACGGCTATATCGGCCTGCTGCCCTATACGGACAAGCAGTGGGACCAGTTCTTTGCCGCAGCCGGCATGGGCGATTCCATCGGCAAGGACCCCCGGTTCAGTGACTATGCAACCCGGGCCAAGCACATCAACGAGCTCTATGGCCTGGTGGGCGAGGTGACCCAGACCAAGACCACCCAGGAGTGGTTGGATATCCTCAAGCCCCTGTCCATCCCGGTGGTCCGGACCTCCCGGCTGGACGACCTGCCCAATGATCCGCACCTCACCGCCGTGGGCTTCTTCCAGCGCTACCAGCACCCGGCCATCGGGCCCTATAATGCCATGAAGCCCCCGGTGAAGTTCTCGCTGTCGCCCTCCAATATCCGCCGCCATCCCCCCCGTCTGGGTCAGGATACTGAAGCGGTGAAGGCCGAGATGGGTCTCGGCGAGGCCTGATGCGGATCACCATCAATGGCAGTTCGGGCTCGGGTAAATCCACCCTTGCCCGGCGTCTGGCGAAGGAATTCGGGCTGAAACATATCGAGCTGGATGCCATCAACTGGCAGCCGGGCTGGATTGATCTGAACAGCACGGACCGGCCGGAATTCCTGCGCCGCACCCAGGCGGCCGTGGCCGATGAGGCCTGGGTGGTGGACGGAAACTACAGCTCCGTCCAGGGCGCGATCAGGGATCGAGCCACAGACGTGGTCTGGCTGAACTATCCCCGCTGGCTGGTAATGAGCCGGGTGATCCGGCGCTCCTTCGACCGGGCCATTTCAGGCAAGGAGCTCTGGGCGGGGACCGGCAATACCGAGACCTTTGCCCGCTGGCTGGACAAGGAACACCCCATCCGCTGGGCCTGGGACACCTATCATTCCCAGGCGGCCCGCTATGAGGCCCT
>CAIYZB010000386.1 GCA_903930545.1 uncultured Alphaproteobacteria bacterium | reverse complement strand
TCTGGGCAAAGTGGGACGAGGCGATCTTGGCTGACTTGAAGGCATTGTTCGGAGTGATGGCGGGCTCGCACCAGATGCGGGTGCGTTCATTGCGGCTCACCTCGCACTCGAAGACGTGGGTCCAGTCAAAGTCCGCCGTCGAGGTGACCGTGTCGTCGAAAACCCCCTCGGCCTTCAGGAGGTCGATGAACTTGGCCGTTGCCTCGAGGGTGAAATGGACGTCACCGGGATAGGCATTGACGCAATAGGCGTCCTTCATCTTCTGGGTCACCGGATCAGCCAGGACATCCCACCAGTCAAGATAGGTGGTGCCGGTCTTTTCGCAGGCAACCTTGAGGCCCTCGTTCAGGCGTTTGGCCAGGGCGGTCATCAAGTCGCTCTGGGTCGGGGTGGAGCAGACCAGAAAGAGACGGCCGGTGATGATCTGGCGGGCCTCGGCCAGCAGGCCTTCATGGCGCTCGGCCACCCTGTCCATGACGGCAAGGTCGTTGTCATTGGCCTCGGGGGCCTCGGTTGTGCGGGTCTTGAAATGGTCGGTGGCCTGGTAATAGGCATCGCTGCCCAGGATCAGGATGGTGTCGCGGCCGGGATCAACCCTACGAAGGTTTTCTTCCAGTTTGCGCCGGGTAACCGCAGCGTTGTCCACGGTGAGGAAGTTAGTCGTCGGTCCCATGCCGATGAAGAGGGGGAAGAAGGCCGTATTGCCGCCAAAGCTGCGGACATAGCTGGTTCCCACCACATTGACGAAGGCGTGGTCCGCGCGCCGCGCCTCCGGGGGAAGGACGGGCCCCAGAGGACCCAGTCCAGACCTCAGAAGGGCCCCGATGCGCTGTGCTGTATCCCGGGCCATGGGGGGGCGGCCCCGGGCCGCAAAGTCCCGCTGGAGCTGTCCGAGCAGCCAGTCAAAGGATCGGCTTGCCGCGGCCTTGCGCAGGGCGTTCACCGCCTCTGCCCCGGCATTGTTCCGCAGGTGGATCAGGCCGATGCAGAGATGGGCCTCGGCCGCCATGGGATCCTTTTCCAGGATGGTGCCGGCAAGGGACAGGGCATCATCGGCGCGTCCCTCGCGATAGGCCGCAAGCGCGCTGGCGGGAGGAATAAAGGTCATGGGGTCCTCATGCCTGAGGGGGGGGCTCAGGGCAATCCAGCTCGGGCGTTCGATGCTCCCGTTGGTCAGGTCGATGGACCAGAGCTGGTTTTCACCCTCCTGCCCGGTCTGGACCAGGCCCGAGTCCGAAAAAATGGTGCGGGCCGGGGTGTTCTTCGCCGTGGGCTTAAACCAGCCCTGAAGCTGGGTGCTGCCCAGTTCCCGGGCTCTGTGGGCCAGGACAGACAGGAAGGCCTGCTCGATCCGCCGCCCGATGACCCGGCAGCTCATCAGGAAGACCTCGACCTCACTGACCCCGTCCCGGGTACGCAGGAGGCTGACCCCCACAATGCCATTATCGCCAAAGCGGTCTGAGGCCCGAAGGGTGAAGCCTTCCAGATCCGGCTCGGCCAGGGCGGCTTCCAGTTCGGCCTCCGAGAAGCGCAGGGTGGTGGTGTTGAGCTGGTTGGTCTTGCCGGTCAGCTGGGCCGATCGGGGCAGGGTGGCCGGATTGATGGCCTCTATGGCGATCTGGATGTCCAGGGAGGCCAGGAAGTCTTCCAGGGTCTCGGCCCCGCCCTGGAGGTCACGGCGCTGGCGGTCCTCGGCATAATAGCGTTTACGTTCAAGGTCTTCGGCCGAGACGCTCAGGCGTTCCAGGGCAGGCAGGCGGCGCAGGCGATCGGCGAAGGTGGAGGGATCCCCGCTCATCTCCACCACCTGGACCCCGGGCAGGGACCGGCGCACGGCCTCGCATTCCACCGGGTTGTCGTCGACGAAGATAAAGCTGTCGACGCCGAGGTTCAGCTCCGCTGCCAGATCCATCAGGTTCTGGGGCTTTGGCAGCCAGTTGATCCTCATGGCCGCCAGGTGGGCCGAGCGGATCTTCATCTCCGGATGGGTGTCGATCACCTCAAGGGCGTCGGCCTCGTTGTTCTTGCTCACGACAGTCAGAAGGATGCCGCGCCGGGAGATGTCGAGAATGGCCTGCTGCAGGTCGCGGAAGAAGATCCCCGGGCTCTCGCCCCCCAGCTTGATCCCGTCCATCCCGTCCTCGCCGATGGTGCCGCCCCAGAGGGTATTGTCCAGGTCGAGGGCCAGGACCTTGGCCGGGGGCAGGGCGAGGGTGTGGAGATGACGCCACCAGGCCTGGGCCATCCAGGGCAGGGCCTGGACGGTCATGGGCAGGCGGGTGGTGGCCCACTTCTTGGGGTCACTCCAGGCCAGACGGCCGTGGCGGGCCTGAAGCTCGTCATAGTCGAGGAAATGGGTGGCGGACTGGCCGGCGCAGATCTGGCGCAGATTGCGATTGATCTGGCGGATCGCGTCCACCTGACCGGTTTCCCGGCCAAGATCCAGGAGGCCCTGGTCAGGCCAGAGCGGCGGTTCCAGGCCGTGCAGCAGGATATTGGCCGCACTATTGGCCCGTAGCTTCGCCACCAGATTGGCGAGGGTGACGCTAACCCGCTCGATCTCGGCTCCGACATCCTCCGGCGACAGGGTGGCAAAGCCTGACCAGAGATCGGGCGTCAGGTCGCGGGTCTGAAGGGCCAGGACGACTGTGTTCGGCTCAAAGCCATAGAGCCCGCTGGCCGGGTTCAGAATGTCCTGGGTGTAGGCGTTGAAGTCCCCCACCCAGGTCTCGATCCGACATCCCGAGAGCGTAGCCTCGGCCTGCAGCAGGGGCAGGATGGGCTCCACCGTAAAGGACCTGAGGAAGGCCACCTTGTGGGTCGGGGCCCGGTCATGGAGACGATCAAGGCGGGCGGTGATGAAGCGCGCTGCCAGGGCATTGGGATTGGCCTGCCAATAGGCCTGCGCAAGTCGCAGGGCCGTGACCCGGTCACCCAGGTCAAGGGCCAGGTCAATCTCGGCGCGGTCGTTGGGGGTGACGGTCACGGGTCAGTCAGCCTGGGGCCGGGCGACAAAAGGCAACATCTCTTCGACGAGGGCCAGAGATTCCGGCAGGGCATTTGTCAGCATGACATGGCCTGAATTGGCGATCCGCCGCTTCATCACCTTGTCGGGATAGAGGTTGTCGATGACAAACTCATCGACGGGGTCCAGCAGGCAGCCGACGCTCTCCAACCGGCGGGGCGGCAGCATGGGCAGGTCACCCGTCACCAGCATGGTGGGAACCCCGATGCCGGCAAGCATCGGATAATAGATCCGCTCGTGCACCTCGGTCGGTGTGATGCCGAAAACCTCGTCGGCGAAGCTGAAAAAGAAAGGGTTTTCCGGCTCCCGGATAAATCGGTTTCGGAAGCTGTTCACGACAGCCCACTGCTTTGCAGTGCTGAGAGGTGGGTCCGCGGCGATTACCGCTTTGACGGGACTGTCAGCCTCGCCCTTGCCCAGGCTTATGCTCACAAGTCCACCGAAGGACTCGCCCACCAACAGGATGCGGCGTTTGGCGAAGTGCGTTCGGATCATGCGGTCGACGGCATCCGTCATGGCCTCAAGGCTTGCCGGGAGCACTGCGGGGCTCAGCCCATGGCCGGGGAAGTCCACCAGACAGACATCGGCCTTGCCACGCAGCAGCTTCCCCCAGGCCTGGAAGACCCCGGCCTTTCGGCCGGCGCCGTGCAGAAACACAACAAGGGGAAAGTCAGGGCCTGACGCTCCGTATGGCAGGCCAACATAGGCCGCCAGGTCCCCGGGCTTCGCGGGTTTTGCGAGGAGCTTGAATTCCGCCAAGGGAGCTTACCGGGCCTGCGCCTCTTGGACGATCTGCAGGATCGCCGGGACGCTCATCATGTCGGGAAGCCGGTCCGGGTCGATCTCGACACCGGTCTGTTGTTCCAGGGCCAGGATCAGGTCGAGCAGCCTCAAGGAGTCCCAAGCATCCACGGTATCCGGTGTCGAGTCCGTTGTGATCTTTGCGGGATCGCATTCAAAGACGTCGGCCATGAGCTGACGCAGGTCTTCAAAGGTCATTAGCGCTGACTCCCGAGTGAGGCGGAGGGAAACGGAAACCGTCATTAAAGGCAACCTCGGGCCTGAGCTTTATTCACACAACTCACAGTCTTGGTCATAATGACGCATAGCAGCTGTGCCTGTCGGACCCCATTTTTTGTGACCGAACACCGAGTCATTGCGATCGAGCCCTTGATTGGCTACCCGGGCCATTTCCTGCGGGCCATGCAGGGGCTCGCCCGACTGATCAGTCCGGTTCCCCTGATCGTGTTCGGAAGCACCCGGTTCAACCGCGTGCGCCGGTTCGGCAACCTGGAACTCCGGCCTCATTTTCCGGCGAATGTCTTCATCCCCTCTGGACGCGAGGGCAAGGCCGATGAGTTCTATCTGGACGACCTCATTGGCGACTGTCTGGCTGACTGTGGTCCCCAGGATCAGTTGCTGGTGCCCAGCGCTGATCTGGACGTCCTGACTGCTCTGGCCCGGGTGACCGAGGGGCGCGATCTGAGGGACCTGCCCCGGATCAGTCTGCGGTTCTATGCCCTGGGCCTCCAGACCGTCAGTCCGGAACCGGCGACCGGCGACATCATCCGGGCCATGATGGCCAGACCTCATGCGTCTGAGCGCCTTTCGGTGACGACCGAGTTGTCGGAAATGGCCGTCCAGGCCGAAAAGGACTGGGGCGTGAGTGGAGACTGGTTTCCCTATCTCCACCCCCTTATGTTCGCGGCCGAGCCGCCACCGCGTCATGCCGAGGTGCCGCAGACCCTCAGGATCGGCTTCTGCGGGCACGGCAAACTCGACAAGGGGCGCCATTGGATCCCGTCCATCATCAATGCCACCCGAGCCCGCGCGCCGGAACTCGCTGAGCGGATCTGCTGGGTGGTGCAATCCTCGGGCAATTATCAGTCCGCCAAAGCGTCCATTGTTCCGGTTCAGGAATTTGACGCCAAGAACCCGGGCCTGCTCGAACTGCACACCCAAGACCTTTCCGACCAGGCCTATGACGATCTGCTCCGGAGCATGGACATCATCGGTCTGCCCTATTCGGCCAGCAGTTACCGCATGCGGGGATCAGGGATTTCTGCGGAGGCGACCTTCGCCGGCAAGCCATTTGTCTATACCGGCGGCACCCTTCTGGGCTCCATGGCCGGAGACTCAGCCCTGGCTGCCACCACCGTGAATGAGTTCGCTGACGGGCTCATCGAGATCTGCACCCATTACCTGGACTATCAGGCCCGCGCATTCGCGGCCCGGGATCGTCTCATCGCCGCCATTCCGGAATTCCCCCTGATCAAGCGCCTGACTAGCCCCGCCCATGCCTGAGCTCGAGGTCTTCATCATCTCCTGGACGGGCCAGACGGAGCGGGCCCTGAGTATTGCCGCTCAGATTAAGGGCGCGGTCAGCCGTGTCAGCATCGTTCATTCCGAACCGCCGGAGCTGCTGGCAGGAACAGACGCTGTCCTGATCGGCGTGCCTGAGGATCACTTTTTCGGCCGAAAGTTCTCGGCTGCCCTCAGCAGGCGTCAGTATGAGTTGGCCTTGTTCATCACCGCCGATGCTGATCATCCGGACTGGCGGATCGTGGCCCTGCGTTGTCAGGAGGCCTTTGCAAAGCTCCCGGAACTGGCGGTCTGGTCGCCGAAGGTCTGGTTCTCGACCTGGTCACTGGCCAAGGTCTGGATCGCCAATCTGGCCGTCCGTCCGCTTCGGGCCGTGGTCATGACAGACTCCATCGTCTGGGCATTCAATTCGACGATCGCCGAGCGGCTGGGCCGGGTCGACTACAATATCAACAATTATGGCTATACCATCGACACCCTGGCCGCCATGGCTGCCCACACCTCAGGTCAGGTTGTTGCCATGGATCCGGGGGTTGAAATCGCCCATCCCAGGGGGTCCGGATACAGCCCTGATGAGGCTCTGGAACAGGCAAAGGCCTTCATCCAGCAGTTCAGCCTGGGGGAGAAGCTGGTCTGGGAGGCCTTCAGGGAATACATGACCCTGAGGCGGGGTAATGAACAGTTCCCCGATCCACGCCTGATCTCAACGACCCCCTATGCTCTCCACCATCAGCTTGTTCGCCCGCCAATTACCCCAGCGGTAATAGGCGAAGGCCAGCAGGGCGGAACTGACCGAGCCGACGGGGAAGCTCCACCAGATCGCTGAGGGGCCCAGTATGGGCTGCATGAAATGGGCGAAGGGAACCCGCAGGACCCACATGGTGGTGGCATAGATCAGGGTGGGGGCCAGCATGGCGGCATTGGCCCGGACCATGGCAGACAGTCCCGAGGTCACGGCCAGGACGATCCAGCCCCAGAGCACGATGTGATTGATGTTCCGCGCGATCTCCAGCTCCTCCCCGCCCCGGGGCAGAAGCAGTTTCAAGGGCAGGTCACCCAGGCCATAGACCAGGGCTGCGGCCGTCAGGGTCAGGCTTCCGGCCACGATACAGCCCTTCAGGGCCACCTGCTCAACCCGGTCCCACTGTCCGGCACCGATGGACATTGCGGCCATGGCTGACATCGATGCCGCCAGGGCTCCCGAAGGCATCTGGACATAGCCCCAGAGCGAAGCGGCGCCCGCATAGGCCGCGGCTGTCGCGGCACCCTGGGCATTGACCATGGTCAGGAGGACAAAATAGGCCCCCTGGACGATGAAGGTCTCCATGGCCATGGGGGTGCCGCGCTGGACGAGCATCCAGAGCAGGGTCGGGTCGGGGCGGAAGAGCTTCAGGTCCTCGCCCTTGAAGGCCAGGGGCAGGTCCTTCCAGTAGATGTAGGCAACCATGCCCGCCAGGGCGAGCACATTGGCCAGGACCCCGCTCCAGGCTGCGCCTGCAATGCCTAGCCTTGGCAGGCCAAGGGCGCCGGTCAGGAGCAGGGGCGTGGCCACCAGGCCCACCGCGATGCTGACCAGGGTAAAGTTGAACGGCGTGCGGGAATCCCCCGTGCCCCGCATCAGCATCATCAGGAAGATGAAGGTGAAGGCCGGGGGCATGGACAGGGCCGTGATCCGGAAGAAGGTCACCGCCTCGTCGAAAGCGACAGCCGGCATGTGGATCAGGTTCAGGATCGCCGGCGCAAAGATCAGGGTCAGTAGCGCAAAAAGGGTCGAAGCGCCGATGGCGAAGGTGACCGAGGTTGCGGCCACCCGCCGTGTCATGCTGGCATCGGCAGCGCCAATCGCCTGTCCCACCGCGATCCCGGCGGCGGAGCCGACCCCCATCACCGCCCCGTTCATCATCCCCATGAAGATGTTCACATTGGTGACGGCGGTCAGGGCATTGGGACCCAGGACGTGGCTGACCCAGACGGCACCCCAGGTGCCGGACAGGGCCCCCAGCAGGTTGCTGAGCAGGAGAGGAATGGCAAACCTGATGAGGGTCGCAGCAACAGGCCCCTCCAACAGCCGGTCAGAAGGCCCCGGGGTGGGGCTGTCGGCGGGGTCTGCCTCCAGGGATTCAAGTTCGGACGGGTTCACGAAATGGCCGATTTCAATTTAAAGTACAATAATTCAATATGATAATTCGTGTTCCTAACCTTCGCGTCAGGTCGGCTTGCGGGCCTCCGCCAGTTTGCGAAGGTTCTCCTCGTGGCCCGTCCGGGTCAGGGTATAGGCGCTCATCACCGCCAGCATGGCCATCCAGAGGCTGAGGATGGTGGGCACATAAAAGGCCCCCAGCTTCCAGATGGTTTCAGGGCTGACCTGGGTCGGATTGGCCCCGGCAGGCAGGCCAGACAGGGTCAGGACCATGGTGGCCGCAATCAGGCCGAGGCCCCCGACCACCTTGCGGATGAAGGCCGAGGCCGCGAAGAAAATACCCTCCGACCGGCGTCCGGTCTTCAGTTCGGCCTGTTCGACCAGGTCGCCCATCATGGCCCCGGACAGGATCTGGAAACAGATGATCAGGCCGACGTCGAACATGGTGGTGAAGAAGACGATCCAGAAGATCGCCGGGCTTTCATTGCCGGGCAGGACATGGGCCAGTCGCAGGACGATGGGCACGGGCGAGCCAAGGAAGGCGATGAGCCCGATAATGATGGCCCCCCGCTTCTTTCCGATGGTGCGGCTGATGATGGGGGCCAGGACAGCTCCGATGATGGCCGAGACAAAGACCCCCATGGTGACGAAGCCGCTCTGCTGCGTCGTGAAGCCCCAGAAATAGGTGTAGAAATAGAAGGCCAGGGCAGCGGACAGACCTGAGGCGACGGCCCCGAAGATCGCCGCGATGAACAGGGCAATGAAGGAGCGGTTGGCCAGGGTCTCGAAGATCTCCTGGAAGATCTTCACTGGAGTCAGGATCCGCTTGGGGGGCGGGGCCTTCAGGTTCTGGATGTGGCCATGGGTGCCCAGGGACGAGACCATGATCGAGACAAGGATCAGGCCTGATGCGATCATGCCATAGGTGGCATAGGCGTCGCGATTGAACTGGCCATTGGGGATGGCCGTGGTGGCGAACATCGGAAACAGGACGGCGAACATGAAGACCGTCATGGCGTTGCCGCCTGTCCAGCCGAAATAGGACCGGTAGGACTGCAGGGAACTGCGCTCGTCATAGTCCTCGGACAATTCCGGGGCCATGGCCGTGGACGGGATCTCATAGACCGAGATCAGGACCCGGATCAGGACGGCCAGGACCAGCAGGTACCAGAACAGGGCCATCTCGGACCAGCCGCGGGGCGGGTTCCAGAGCAGGAAATAGGTCGCCGTGATCGGGATGGCGGCCGCATACATGAAGGGGTGACGGCGGCCCCACCTGGAGCGGAAATTGTCTGACCAATAGCCGACGACGGGATCGATAAAGGCGTCGATGAACAGGGCTGCCGTCAGGGCCAGGCCCACCAGCCGGGCATCCACCCCGATCACCTGGCTGTAAAACAGCAGCAGGAAATAGGCGAAACCATTGTCCTTGACCCCAAAGGCCACGGCCCCGAAGCCGTAGGACAGTTTGGTCATGAAGGAGGTCGCCTTGCCCTCAGGCGGCGCAGAGGCGCTGTCAGTCATGGTTTCCCCCCAGGCGGACGGTTTTCCGTCCTGTCTTTGCACAATCCTCAGGGTCGGCCAGTCAGGCGGGGAATTCAACCAATGATCCGGGGGCGGAGGCGATTGTCGCCCTAATGGCGCCCAAGGGTATCCAGGGGGATCTTCAGATAGCGGGTCCCGTTGGACTCCGGCTCGGGAAGGTGACCGGCCCGGATATTGACCTGGACAGCGGGCAGGACGAGGCGGGGCACGTCCAGCTCGGCGTCCCGGGCATCTCTCATAGCCACAAACTCGGCTTCGGAAATGCCGTCATGGATGTGGATATTGGTCTTGCGCTGGGCCGCCACCGTCGTTTCCCAAACATAGGTGTCGCGCCCGGCGGCCTTGTAGTCGTGGCACAGGAAGACGCGGGTCTCGTCCGGCAGGGACAGGAGCCTGCGGATGGACCGGAACAGGTCGGCCGAACTGCCCCCCGGGAAGTCGCAGCGGGCCGTGCCATAATCCGGCATGAACAGGGTGTCGCCGACAAAGACGGCATCACCCACCACATAGGCCATGCAGGCCGGTGTATGACCGGGGACATGCAGGGTCACGGTCTCCAGCTCCCCGATGGGGAAGGTCTGGCCATCAACCAGCAGGGTGTCGAACTGGCTGCCATCCCGGGCCATTTCGGGACCGATATTGAAGATCTTGCCGAAGGTCTTCTGGGTCCTGACGATCTGTTCGCCAATCGCCACCTGGCCCCCCAGCTGCTGCTTCAGGAAAACCGAGGCCGACAGGTGATCGGCATGGGCATGGGTTTCCAGCTGCCAGACGAGTTGGAGGCCCTCCTTCCGGATAT
>CAIYZB010000385.1 GCA_903930545.1 uncultured Alphaproteobacteria bacterium | reverse complement strand
ACACGGCGGCGCGGAAGGCCTCACCCCGGGCTTCGAAGTCAGCATACTGGTCGAAGGAGGCACAGGCGGGCGACAGCAGGACAATGGCCTCCTGCCCCGTGGCTGCGGCGTCGGCATAGGCACTGGCCGTCGCTGCCTCGATGGTCAGGCTCTGCACCACCCTTGCCTTGCCCGACAGGGTCTCGGCAAAGGCCGCAGTCGCCTCGCCCACCAGATAGGCGGTCTCGATACGGGGGAAGAGGTCGGCCAGGCTGTCTATGCCGCCGGTCTTGGGTTGCCCCCCGGCGATCCAGTAGAATTTCGAATAGCTGGACATGGCCTGACGGGCCGCGTCGGTATTGGTGGCCTTGGAGTCGTTGACGAAGCGGACCTTGCCGATCTGGCCAACGGTCTCCATCCGGTGGGCCAGGCCGGGGAAGGTCATCAGACCCTGGGCGGCTTCCTCCGGCGAGATGCCGAGCCCCCTCACGGCGGCATAGGCCGCGGCGGCGTTCTGGCAGTTGTGACGTCCTGGCAGGGACCTGGCGCGATGGATGTCGACCACCTCCTGGGCGCGTTCCCCCGTGGCGTCATAGAGCAGGCCCTGCAGGGCATAGACCCCTCGCCCCATGGCCTTGGAGGCCGAGATGGGAACAATGGTCCGGCGGTTGGCAGCTGTGATCTCGGTGCAGATCCTCTGACCCCAGGGATCATCGACCCCGATCACGGCCGTATCGCCCTTGTCCTGGTTCAGCAGGATGCGGCGCTTGGCGGCGACATAGCCTTCCATCCCGCCATGGCGGTCCAGATGATCCGGCGAGACATTGAGCAGGACGGCGACATCGGGCTTGAGCGAGCGGGTCAGGTCCAGCTGATAGGAGCTGAGCTCCAGGACATAGACGGCCCCGCCGTGCATGTCGTCCAGCCCCAGGACGCCATAGCCGATATTGCCGCCGATCCGGGTGTCACGCCCGGCCGCAGCACAGATATGGCCGATCAGGGCCGTAGTAGTGGACTTGCCGTTGGTTCCGGTTATGGCGACGATCTTGGGGCGCTTGTGTTCCGGGGCGGCATTCACGGCCCGGGCAAACAGCTCGATGTCCCCAAGGATCTCGACACCCGCGGCCTGGGCCATCTTCACGGTCCAGTGGGGTTCGGGATGGGTCAGGGGGACACCGGGCGACAGCATGAGGGCTGAAAGCTGGCTCCAGTCCGCCGTGGTCAGGTCCAGAAGCTCGAAGCCTTCCGCAGCGGCTGCCTCCCGGCTGGCGGGCTTTTCATCCCAGAGTACGACCCGCGCACCGCCGGCCTGAAGGGCGCGGGCCGCAGCCAGCCCCGTCCGGGCCAGGCCGAAGACGGCAACGGTCTTGCCCTCGAAGCCGCGGACCGGGATCATGGGTGCATTGCCGTGTCGAGGGCCGCGAGGGCCGAGGCCACAAGCCCGGCGCGGGAGCCGTTGGAGCCCTTGACCATGACCAGATCGCCCGACGTCACAGCCTCGCAGACCAGGGGTGACAGCTCGGCCGCCGTTTCGGCATAGCCACCTTTGCGGCTGGCAGGCAGGACATCCCACAGGGCCCTCATCAGGGGGCCGGCGCAGAAGACCCGATCTACCCGGGCGGCCTCGAGGTGCTCGGCCAGACCGGCATGATAGGCCGGACCGTCCGGGCCAAGCTCCAGCATGTCGGTCAGGACCACGATCCGACGCCCGGACACCTTGCGGGCCCCCAGGGTGGCAAAGGCAGCCGCCATGGAGATGGGATTGGCGTTGTAGCTCTCGTCCACCAGGGTGAAGGCCCCGGTCGAAAGCTGGACACTGCGCTCCGCACCGCGACCTGCGAGGGGCTCGAAGGCCCCGAGGGCGGCGATGCCGATAGCGCGCTCGACCTTCATGGCCTCCAGCATCAGCAGGACGGCCATGCTGTTGGGGCCCCAATGGAAGCCGGTCTGGAGGATGGGAAACCGCAGAGCCTCGCCATCCAGACGGGCCGAAACCCATGCGCGGCCCTCTTCAGGGGCGAAGTCCACCAGCTGGGCGTCGCTGCCCTCGGCGCGGCCGAAACTGCGCACGGTGGCCCCGACCTTAAGGGCTGCCGCCGACAGGTCGCCAAACCAGGGATTGTCGGCGTTGAGCACGGCAATGCCGCCAGGCTCGATCCCGTCGAAAATCTCGGCCTTGGCCCGGGCGACCCCGGCCTCCCCATCGGGGAAATTTTCCACATGGACCGGACCCACCGTGGTGATGGCCACGACATGGGGGCGGACAAAGCGCGACAGGGGCGTGATCTCGTCGGCATGGTTCATGCCTATCTCGAAGACCGCACGTTCCGTATCCTGGGGCATGCGCGCCAGGGTCAGGGGCACGCCGATGTGGTTGTTATAGCTCTTCACTGAGCTGTGAGCGCGACCGGCCAGGGCGAGACCGGCCCGCACCGCCTGGGTCACGCTGGTCTTGCCCACTGAGCCGGTCACAGCGCCGCGAATGGCCCCTGCTGCCCGCTCCCGGGCTGCAACCCCCAGCTTTTCCAGGGCGACAAACGTGTCGGCCACACGCACGGCCGGCCCAGCCACATCCCGGGAGACAATAAGACCGGTGGCCCCGGTCTTCAGGGCCATGTCGGTGAATTCGTGGCCGTCGCGAACCCCGGCCAGGGCGATGAACAGGTCGCCCTGATCAATGGACCGGCTGTCGATGGAGATCCCCGTGGCGGCAAAGCCGCCATTCATGACCTCGCCGTCACAGGCCGCGGCAATCTCGTCAGCCGTCCAGAGGGGTTCAGCCACCGGTCATCTCCAGGGCCTGACGGGTCTCGGTCACATCGTCGAAGAAGTGGGCGGTGGTGCCGATGGTCTGGCTCTGTTCGTGGCCCTTGCCGGCGACCACAAGAATGTCGCCATCGCCCAGCAAAGCCGCCCCCGCCCGGATGGCCTCGCGGCGGTCACCAATGTCCTTGAGGCCCGCATTGCCAGCCATGACCTCGGCGCGGATGGCGGCGGGATCCTCGGTGCGGGGATTGTCGTCAGTCACAATGGCGATGTCGGCATGTTCCGCCGCAATCGCCCCCATGAGCGGGCGCTTGGTGCGGTCACGATCGCCCCCGGCCCCGAACACAGCGATCAGGCGACCGCGGGTATGAGGACGCAGGGCCTTCAGGACAGTCTCGAGGCCATCGGGGGTATGGGCATAGTCCACATAGGCCTCGCCGCCCTTTGCTCCGGTACCGACCCGCTGGAGCCGCCCGGGGGCACCCTCCATGACCTCAAGGGCCCCAACAATGGTGTCCGGCGCGATCCCGACTGCCAGGCACAGACCCGCCGCCACCAGGCAGTTGGAGGCCTGGAAGGCACCCGCCAGCGGCAAGCGCAGATCATAGGTCCTGCCCTGGATCTCGATGACCAGTTGCTGGCCGTCCGGGCGAAGCTCGCGGGACACCAGACGGATAGCCTGCCCGCCCTCGCCCACGGTCATCAGCCCATGACCGGACTGGACCGAGGTCGCAGCAAAGGCCGGGAAGGCGTCGGTATCGGCATTGAGGACCGCCGTGCCCTCCCGGGGTAGCAGGGTGTCGAACAGCCGAAGCTTGGCAGCCTGATAGGCGGCCATGGTCTCGTGATAGTCCAGGTGATCCTGGGTCAGGTTCAGGAAGCCGGCCGCGGAGATCTTCACCCCGTCCAGCCGCCTCTGGTCGATCCCGTGGGAGGAGGCTTCCAGGGCCAGATGGGTCACCCCATGGCTCACCAGCTTCGCCATCAGTTCAGTGACATCAGCGGCATCAGGCGTCGTCAGCCCGGGCGGTGTCAGCTGCTCGTCGAAGCCGTCTGGTCCCGTGGCCCGCACCCCCAGGGTGCCCATGCTCGCAGCCCTGAAACCAGCCTTGTTGAAGATCTGGCGGCAGAAGGCGGCGACCGAGGTCTTGCCATTGGTCCCGGTCACCGCAACCACGGTGGCAGGCTGAACCTTCCAGAAGCGGGCAGCGGCCAGGGCATAGGCCCGGCGGGGATCGGGGGTCACCAGCACCGGCACGCCCAGACCCGCAATCGCGGCATCAGCGATGATGGCAGCAGCCCCGGAGGCCACCGCCCCGGCCACAAAGCTCTTGCCGTCCACCTTGGTGCCCGGCAGGGCGGCGAACAGGAAGCCTGGACCGACCTTGCGGCTGTCGGCGGTGACACCCGTGATCAACGGATCGGTGTCAAAGTCCTGCTGGCAGAGGTCGGATAGAGACTGGCTCATCAGTGCTCGTCGGCCCCGAGATGTTTGGGGGTAAAGGCCTTGGGGTCAGCCGCGACCACATCAGGACGACGCTCCACCTTCAGGAAGGGCGCAATGCGATCGATGACCCGCCCTGCGGCCGGCGCGGCGACCCAGCCGCCGGTTTTCAGCCCGAAGGTCTCCGGGGTGCCCTGGGGCTCGTCCATCAGGATCAGAACGAAATAGCGGTCACTCTCGAGAGGCCCGTCCGTCGGGAAGACCGCCGCAAAGGAAGAGACCAGGGTCGTGCGGACATAGCGGCCACCGATGACCTTTTCCGCCGAACCTGTCTTGCCCCCCACCCGCAGTCCGGGGGCATCCGCCTTGCCCCCGGTGCCGTGAACGACATTGACCCGCATGAGGTCGAGCATGGCCCGGGAGGTTTCCTCCGACACCGCGCGGCGGCCCTTGGGAACCTCGCCGGGGCTGACCGGCCGGATCGTCAGGGGCACGAAATTCCCGCCATTCAGGATCGCCCCCATGCCCCCGGCGAGCGCCAGGGGAGACACCGAAATGGCGTGACCGAAGGAGGTGGAGGCCACGGTGTTTTCGTCCCAGCGCGACGGCAGGCCCGGCTTGGCGCTTTCGATCAGACCGACGGGGGCGGCCTCCATCAGCCCAAAGGCCTTGAAATATTTCTGGACCACAGGGGCCCCGGCCTGAAGGGCCAGACGCGTGGTGCCGATATTGGAGGAGTGAATGAAGATGTCAGCCACGGTCATCACCTTGTTCTCGGCGTGATAGTCGTGAACCGTTCGCCCGCCGATGGTGTAGGGCGTGCGCGCATCGAAGGTCGAGGCCAGGGTCGCGGCACCGGAGTCCAGACCAAGGGCCACGGTAAAGACCTTGAAGGTTGACCCCATCTCGTAGCGGGAGGCCGCTGCCCGGTTGGTCAGGGCGTCCGGGGTGGCCGACCCCCTGTCATTGAGATCAAAGGCCGGATAGCTGGCCATGCCCAGGATCTCGCCGGTGCGGACATTGT
>CAIYZB010000384.1 GCA_903930545.1 uncultured Alphaproteobacteria bacterium | reverse complement strand
GGACTGCAAGGTTGCGGTGATCACCGGCGGGGTTTCTGGCATTGGCCTGGGCACCGTCGAGCTCTTTGTCGCCGAGGGGGCCCAGGTCATTGCCGCCGATATCCAGGACGAGAAGGGGGCGATGCTGGAACGTCGCTTCCCCGGCAAGGTGAAGTATTCCCACTGTGACGTGACCTCCGAGGCCGATATCGCCGCCACCATGCAGCTGGCCAAGTCGGAGTTCGGCGGCCTGGACATCCTGTTCAACAATGCCGGCATCTCCGACCGGATGAGCCTCATCACCGAGATCACCGCTGAGGGCTGGAGCTGGATCTTCGACGTCCTGGTCCGCGGGCCAGCGCTGGGCATGAAGCATGCCGTGCCCCTGATGGAGGAACGCGGCGGCGGGGCCATCATCAATACCGCCTCCATTGCCGGTCTCCAGGCCGGCTATGGTCCCATTGCCTATTCCACGGCCAAGGCCGGGGTCATCCATATGAGCCGTTCGGCGGCGGCCCAGCTGTCGCCCAAGAAGATTCGGGTCAATGCCATCTGCCCGGGCCTGATCGCCACCTCGATCTTCGGGGCAACCATGGGCCTGCCCCGGGAGGTCGCAGACCAGCTCGCCGCCCAGGTGGCCGAACATTCCGCCACGGTCCAGCCCGTGCCCAAGGGCGGGGTTCCCGACGATATCGCCCAGGCAGCCCTCTATCTGGCCTCGGAAGCCTCGGCCTTTGTCTCCGGCACCCATCTGGTGGTGGATGGCGGCATTACGGTCGGTGCCCGCCATGCCTGGGATCCCAACATGATCTCGCCCTTTGCCGCCATGTTCGGCGGCGTCATGCCCGGCACTGACGGTCCGGCCTCTTGACCGAACCCGAGGGCAAGGTCGCCCTGGCCCCCAATGTCGAGGGGGCCCTGTGGATGGTGGCCTCCGCCCTCGGCTTCACGGTCATGACCACCCTGATCAAGTATCTGGGGGATGACTATCCGGCGGCCCTCCAGACCTTCTATCGCCAGCTGGCGGGTTTTCTCGTCCTGCTGCCGGTGATCATCCGGCTTAAGGGGGCGGCTTTCGCCACCACCCGGCCAGGGATCCTGCTGTTCCGGTCCAGTGCCGGAACCTTGGGGATGATCCTGTCCTTCTATGCCTTCCAGAAGATGCCCCTGGCGGACGCCAATGCCCTGTCCTTCACCCGGACCCTGTGGCTGGTGCCCCTGGCGGCCATTGTGGTGAAGGAAACCATAGGTCCCATGAGGATCGCCGCCGCCCTGGCCGGCTTTGTCGGGGTTCTGATCATGGTCAGGCCCGGCAGCGCCGGGGGCTTTGCCATAGGCCTGCCGGCCCTTGCCATGCTGGCCTCGTCCTTCCTCTTTGCCATGACCATTACCGGCATGAAGATCATGACCCGGGATCACAGCCCCACGGTCCTCCTTGTCTGGTCAGCGACCCTGGGTCTGGTCTTCGGCCTGCCCGGTGCCCTGTTTGTCTGGCGCTGGCCGGAGCTGCCCGACCTTGGCTTGCTGGCCCTGATGGGGGTCATGGGGACCGTTACCCAGGCCTGCTACATCAAGGGCATGTCCATCGGCGATGCGGCGGCCATGGCCCCCATCGACTATATCCGTCTGGTCTTCACCGCCCTGGCAGGCTTTGCCCTGTTCCACGAGGTCCCCACGGTCTGGACCCTGGCAGGGGCCGCCGTGGTCGTGGCCTCCACCCTGCTGATCACTTTCCGCGAACAGCAGTTGTCGCGCGCGGCCAAGGCCGCAATGGCCGAGGACCTCTAGTCCTCGGCAATCCGCACCAGCAGGGCCTGGGCCTCGGTCTTGTGCCGGGGCTTCAGATTCTTGCCCACCACCGCCATCAGGGCGGCAAACACCGCCGCATCATCGGTAAAGCCAAGAACCCCGAGAAAGTCGGGGATCGCATCCGTCGGCAGGACGAAATAGGCCAGGGCGGCCATCATCATCCCCTTGGCCACGGTAGGGGTCTCGGGATCGCGGGCGCAGTACCAGACCGACAGGGCGTCGGCGGCAAAGGGCACCTTGGTGGCCACCTTGCGGATCTTGGGCCAGAATCCGGCCTCGACCCTCTGTTCATTGACCCTCTGAACCGCTGGAATCAGGGCTTTCGAGGGGTGAATCTCGGCCTTTGCATCAAAACCGTCGTCCTTGACGTGGCGTGACGCTTTGGAACGGGCGCTCATCGGTCTAAAGCCTCTTCAACATCTGGTTTCCAGTCTAGCGAGAACGGGAGCAAAGCGTCCATGAAACTCGATTCCTCTATTGCCGCGGTCGTCACCGGCGGGGCCTCCGGCCTCGGCGAAGCCACGGTTCGCCTGCTTGCCAGCCATGGTGTGCGGGTCGCCATCTTCGACATGAACGAAGCCAAGGGCGAAGCCGTTGCCGCGGAAATCGGCGGCGTCTTCTGCAAGGTGGACGTCACTGACGATGCCACCGTCGAGGCCGGCTTTGCCAAGGCCCGCGCCGCCCATGGTCAGGAACGCGTCCTGATCAACTGCGCCGGCACCGGCTTTGCCGCCAAGACCGCCAGCCGCGACAAGGCCACCGGCGAGACCAAGCATCACCCCATCGCCATCTTCGAGCGCATTCTGCAGATCAATCTGGTCGGCACCTTCCGCTGCATCGCCAAGTCGGCCCAGGGCATGCTGGATCTGGAGCCCATGGAAGACGGCGAGCGTGGTGCCATCGTCAACACCGCCTCCGTGGCGGCCGTGGACGGTCAGGTGGGTCAGGCGGCCTATTCGGCCTCCAAGGGTGGCGTGGTCGGCATGACCCTGCCTATCGCCCGCGACCTGATGGGCGACGGCATCCGCGTCAACACCATCCTGCCGGGCATCTTCAACACCCCGCTGATGAATGCGGCTCCGGAAAACGTGAAGGCCGCCCTGGCCGCCTCCGTGCCTTTCCCCAAGCGCCTCGGCAATGCCGAGGAATATGCCTCCCTGGCCGTGGAAATGGTCCGCAACGGCTATTTCAATGGCGAGCACGTCCGTCTGGACGGCGCCATCCGCATGCCGCCTCGCTAAGACACAGTGGTGCCCCTGCCCTGACGGGCGGGGGCCCTATTGCGAGGCCCCGCGGGCCTCCACCGGGACGATGTCCACGAGGACGTCCCCGCGCACCAGATGCAGCACCTCGTGCCGATCGACGGTCGGATCACAGTGCGGTGCCGTCAGCTCCACCCGATCCCCACGCGCCACCACCCGCCCCTCGGGCCGGGTCAGCATGCCGTGCTCATCCCCGAAGAAGCGGAACTTCGCCCCGGCCCAGGCCTCGCCAGACGGCTCGGGCATACCGCCGTCTGTGGCAAAGGCCTTGAGGCCCGCATCCACCGTCACCCAGGCTGGGGCATTGGCACTGATCACCCGGGCCTGGATGAAGAAGCTGGTCTCGAAGGCCCCGTCCTCGTCATCAGCCAGGGCCTCGCGATACTGGCGATCCATGAAGGCATAGGAGCCCGGCTGGACCTCGGTCAGGACCTGTTGATTGGCGTCAGCGGAGAAGCTGCCCGTACCGCCCCCGGTGATCAGATTGATGGCGTGACCTTCGGCACGAAGGGCCGTAGCCACGGCGGCAAGGGTCTTCATCCCCTCCCCCACGGCGGCGGCCCGGGCATTGGCCCCGGCCATGTGCTGCCACTGACCGCCATAGCCCTGGATCCCCACAAGATCGAGATTGTCATCAGCGGCAATTGCCTCGGCCACCTGTCGGGCCTGATCGAGGCTGGACACCCCGGTCCGACCCAGGCCGACATCCACATCAATGACCAGCCGCACCCGGGTGCCGATCGACCGGGCCGCATTGCCGATCTCCGCGACACCGTCGAGGTGATCCACAGTCATGGCAAAGCCCAGGTCCCGCGCCGCCAGGGCAGCCGCGCGGGCCGCCTTGTCAGGCCCGGCGACCGGGGAGGTGATCAGGACCGGGCCAGCGCCCCGGGCCATCAGAGCCTCGGCCTCGGCCAGCTTGGCGCAACAGATGCCCGAGGCCCCCAGGGCCATCTGGCGAAGGGCAATGGCCGAGGTCTTGTGGGACTTGGCATGGGGCCGGATGGCCAGGCCCGCCTGCCGGGCCCGCTCAGCCTGGCGGGCCAGATTGCGGTCCAGGGCATCGAGATCGACCACCGCCGCCGGGGTCGTGATGCGATAGCGCGATCCGGGCTGGCCCAGTTCCGCAAGGCTGATGGCCAGGCCCGGGCGATCGGCCAGGGGGCCGAGATCGGCGCGGATCTGGTCCAGGCTGCGTTCAGTATTCATCGACGTCTCAGGCTCCCCAGGACCCCACGCATGATTTCACGACCGACCTGGCTGCCGACAGTTCGCAGCAGGGACTTGGCAAAGGCCTCGCCCATGGACTGGCGGCTGGAGGCCCTCGGCCGGGGCGCGGCGCGGGTCCGGGGCTCCGGAGCCGGGGTGTCGCCCCAGGGTGAGTCTGCGGGGGTTCTGGCCGGCGGGGCCTCCACCTGGGCCTGCTTGGCCACAGCCCGGGCCTGAAGTTTTTCAAAGGCCGAGTCCCGGTCCTGGGCCGTGTCATAGAGGCCATGCACCGGGCTCGAGGCCATGAGTGCTGTGCGTTCTGCTGGTGTGATCGGCCCCAGGCGCGAGACGGGCGGACGGATCAGGGTCTTCTGGACCACGGTCGGGGCGCCCCGTTCGTCGAGCACCGAGACCAGGGCCTCACCCACCCCAAGACCCTGGATGGCCTCGGCGGTATCGAAGGCCGGATTGGGCCGGAAACTGTCGGCGGCGGCCTTCAGGCCCCGCTGTTCCACCGGGGTATAGGCCCGAAGCGCATGCTGGATACGGTTGCCCAATTGGCCCAGCACCGTGTCGGGAATATCCGCCGGGTTCTGGGTGACGAAATAGACTCCCACCCCCTTGGAGCGGATCAGGCGCACCACCTGTTCCACCTTTTCCAGCAGGGACTTGGGCGCATCGCGGAACAGCAGGTGGGCCTCGTCGAAGAAGAAGGCCAGGCGGGGCTTTTCCGGATCCCCCACCTCCGGCAGTTCCTCGAACAGCTCCGACATCAGCCAGAGCAGGAAGGTGGCATAGAGCCGGGGGGTGGCGATCAGCTTGTTGGCCGCCAGGATATTCACATAACCCCGCCCCGAGCCGTCCGTGCGCATGATGTCGGACAGCTGCAGGGCCGGTTCACCGAACAGGCCCGCTCCACCCTGGTCCTCCAGGACCAGAAGCTTGCGCTGGATGGTGGCGATGGTGGCCCCGGAGACATTGCCATAACGGGCCCCCAGGGCCTTGGCGTTTTCCGAGGCATAGGTCAGGGCCGCCTGTAGGTCCTTCAGGTCCAGCAACAGCAGACCCTCATCGTCGGCGGCCCGGAAGACCACCGTCAGGACGCCCTCCTGGACGTCGTTCAGTTCCAGCATCCGCGAGATCAGCAGGGGGCCCATCTCCGAGACCGTGGCCCTGATCGGATGGCCCTGTTCCCCCAGCAGATCCCAAAAGACCACCGGGGCGGCCTGGGGATTGAGGGTCAGGCCCATGGTCTGGGCCCGGGCCAGCATCTTTTCATTGGGGGCACCCACAGCCCCGATCCCGCAGAGGTCGCCCTTCACGTCAGCGGCAAAGACCGGCACCCCGGCATCGGAAAGGCCCTGGGCCAGGATCTGCAGGGTCACGGTCTTGCCGGTGCCCGTAGCCCCGGCCACCAAGCCATGGCGATTGGCGCGATCCAGCCTGAGGAGTTCGGGATGGTCGGAAAAGCCGATCAGAACGCCGTCATCGGCCATGGGAACTCCTCGCACTGGTTCGGTGTCAGGCTAGCGGTCCGCAGGCCGGATCGCCACAGGACCTTTTCGAACCGTGCCTTCACCCGTTTTTTCGGATTTTTGCGGAATCTGGAGTGATTCACGCCCCATTTTCGACCCTTTGGTGCGAAATCTCACCGAGATCCGCCGCGAATCTGCCTATCTGGCAGCGCATTGACCAATCCGGGGACTACGCGGACAGTCCCTGATTGGGGGGAATCAGAACAACCCATGGTCACGACACCTGCCCCATCCCATGTGGCGCGCAACGCCCTGGTCATTCTTGCCGTCATTGCCTGTGGCGGGGTCCTCTATGCCCTGGCCGGTATCCTGACCCCCCTGGCGCTCGCCATGTTCATGGTGGTGTTGATCGATGGCTTTGCCCGGGTGCTGGAACAGTATCTCCCCGCCATCACCAAGCGCACGGCCCTGCCCCTGGCGGTGACCCTGACCCTGCTGCTCTTTGTGGCCTCGGCCTTTGTCATTGCCGACAATGCCACGGCCTTTGTGAGCCAGCTGGTGGCCTATACGCCCAGGCTCAACAATCTGATCGCCCAGATCGCCCATCTGGTGGGGGTCACGGTGGAGCCGACGGTTGCGGACCTCATTCGCCGGCTGAACCCCTCCCATTATCTCGGAGACATTGCCCAGGGCCTGCAGGGCTTTGCAGCCGACGCCTTTTTCATCCTCATCTATCTGGGCTTCATGCTGGCCTCACGCCGGAATTTCGAGCGCAAGGTGGTGGGGCTGTTTCCCAATCGTGACGAACGCCGAGAGGCCCTGGAGGCCTTCCGCCGGATCCGCGACGGGGTGGAACAATATGTCTGGGTCCAGACCGTGACGGGCCTGGCCATCGCCATAGCCTCCTGGATCGCCATGGCCGTGATCGGCCTCGACAATGCGATCTTCTGGGCCTTCCTGATCTTCATCGCCTCCTACATCCCGGTGATCGGCGGGGTGATCGGTGTGCTGGCCCCGCCGGTCTTTGCCCTGATCCAGTTCCCCAGTTTCTGGCCTGCAGTCATCCTGCTGGCCGTGCTCCAGGTCATCCAGTTTGTGGTTGGCAATATCATCCTGCCCCGGATGCAGGGGGACAGCCTGAACATGGACCCTGTGGTGGTCCTGCTCAGCCTGGCCTTCTGGGGCGTGATCTGGGGACTGGCCGGGATGTTCCTGTCCACCCCCCTCACGGTCATGGCCATGATCATCCTGGCCCAGTTCCCCGGCACACGGGGGGTGGCCATCCTGCTGTCAGCGGATGGCGAGCCCTGGAAGCAGAAATCGAAATCCACATCCCGGGCCAACTCAACCAGGGCGTGACCATGCGCCACACCCAATGGGGACTACAGCTTGGCCGAACCATTGTTATCTAGGGACTGTCCGGATGTGCACCGGATTCGACGCGCCCGCCGAATCAGCCCCGCGGCGCAGCGAGGTCAGTGTGTTCCGCCCACCCCCCCCGTGGCGGGACCAGGCGCCGCCGGATCCTCTCCTCCGGCGGCGCCCCTTCCCCTTCCCCAGGACTGGATTCAGCCCAGGGTTCTGACCTGGCTGCATCCTGTCCTGACACAAAGGTCTGACCCATGAGCTGGAAACCCCGGACCAAGTTCGCCCGCACCCTGGTGGACAGCTTTCTTGCCGCCGTCGGCAAGGATCCGGCCGCCGAGGCCTTCATCACCCAGGCCGCCCAGGACGCCGCCCCGGATGAACTGCCGGAACTGACGCCTGAGGCCCTGGCTGGCCTTATGGCCGAATTCTGGACCCACGCGGCAGAGCGCAAGGGCAAGGGCCCCGTGATCCGGCGGGTCACGGTGGAGGGCTGCGATCTCGACCGGCTGGAGATCCTGCAGGACGATGCCCCCTTCCTGGTGGACTCCGTCATGGGGGAAATCGCCGAGCACGGTCTGTCCGTCCGGGCCATGTTCCATCCGGTGGTTGCCGTAAGGCGGGACCGCAAGGGTATCCGGGGTGAAGCTGGCACCGAACGCCGGGAATCCATGATCCAGGTCATTCTGGATGGCATGGTCGAGGATCGCGACGCCGGTCTCATAGAGGGGATCAAGGCCGCCCTGTCTGATACCCGGGCGGCGGTGGACGACTTCCCCGCCATGCTGGACCTGATGGGCCGCACCCTGGCCGAACTCCAGTCCGCGCCGGCAACCCCGGCCCGGGCGGAGGACATCGCCTTCCTGTCCTGGCTGAGGGACGAGCACTTCGTCTATCTGGGGGCGCGGGTCTATGACTATCCGCGCCTGGCCGATGGCAGCTATGCCGCCGCCGAGCCCCTCTTCCTGCCGGAAAATGGCCTGGGGGTCCTGCGCGATCCCGACCGCAGCGTCCTGCGCCGCGCCTCCGAACCCGCCGTCCTCAGTCCGGCCATTGCCAAGCGGATCGAGACCGATCCGCCGGTGGTGGTGGCCAAGTCAAACATCCGCTCCCGGGTCCATCGCCGGGGCTACATGGATTATATCGGCATCAAGCGCTACGGCCCGGACGGCAAGCCCTCCGGCGAGGTCCGCTTTGTCGGGCTCTTCACCTCCGAGGCCTATGACGAGCCGGCCCATGCCGTACCCCTGATCCGCGCCAAGGTGGCCGAGGTCCTCAAGCGGGCCGGCCAGATGCCCGGCAGCCACAACGCCAAGCGTCTGAGAAACATCCTGGAGGCCCATCCCCGGGACGAACTGTTCCAGGCCACGGTGGAGGATCTGCTCTCCATCGCCCTGGCCATACTGCACCTCTATGACCGGCCGCGAATCCGACTGTTCGAGCGCCGCGACCCCTATGATCGCTTCACATCAATCTTTCTTTATGTCCCCCGGGAACGCTCTGATTCAGGCCTGAGGGCCCGGGCGGGCGAGCTCCTGGCCCAGGCCTATGGCGGGCGGATCTCGGCCTATTATCCGCAGTTCTCCGACACCCCCCTGGCGCGGGTACACTTCATCATCGGCTTCACCCCGGGGCACCACCGGTCTGCAGATCTGAAAAAGATCGAGGCCGAGATTGCAGCCCTGGCCCGAACCTGGGACGACCGCCTGGAGACGGCCCTGAGGGGATCCGGAGAAGACGCGGCCAGGGTCTCGGACCGGATCTCCACCTTTGGCCACGCCTTTCCCGCCGGATATCGTGATCGCTATGACGCCGCCGAGGCCCTCGCCGACATGGCGGTCATCGAGAGCCTGGTCCCAGGTGAGTCCGTCCGGGTCCGGGCCTATCGCCGGGCCGAGGACGACAAGACCCAGCTGAGATTCAAGCTCTACCGCCTAGGTGAGCCGGCCACCCTGGCCGATGTCCTGCCGATCCTGGAAGACATGGGCCTGAAGGCCATGGTGGAGTTCGGCTTCCCCGTGACCCCCACCGGGACCGGCCTGGTCTGGATCCATGACTTCGAGGTCCGCGACGAGCAGGGCGAGCACCTGGTATTTGCGGATCTGAAGGCGGCCTTCGAACAGGCCTTCACCGCCGTCTGGTCCGGTCAGACCGAGAGCGACGGTTTCAACCGTCTGGTCATGGAACTGTCCCTGTCCTGGCGGGAAGCAGCCCTGATGCGGGCCCTGGCCCGCTATCGCGGCCAGTCGGGCCTGGATCCCAGCCAGAGGGTGCAGGAACAGGCCCTGTCCAACCATCCCGGTGTGGCGCGCCTGATCCTGGACCTGTTCAGGACCCGCTTCCACCCCGCCATCCAGGCCACCATCGCCGAGCGTCAGGCCCAGGGTCAGGCTGTCATGGCCGAGATCACCGAGGCCCTGCAGCATGTGGACAGCCTGGATGATGACCGGGTGCTTCGCCGCCTGGCCCTGCTGGTCAATGCCATCCAGAGGACCAACTATTACCAGCTGGGCCCCGACGGGCAGCCCAGACCCTATATCTCCTTCAAGGTGGCCTCGGGTCAGCTGGCCGACCTGCCCCTGCCCAAGCCCTATCGCGAGATCTTTGTCTGGGCGACCCATGTAGAGGGCGTCCATCTGAGGTTCGGACCCGTGGCCCGGGGTGGCCTGAGGTGGTCTGATCGCCGTGATGACTTCCGCACCGAGGTCCTGGGTCTTGCCAAGGCCCAGCAGGTAAAGAATGCCGTGATCGTGCCCGTGGGCTCCAAGGGCGGCTTCTATCCCAAGCAGCTGCCCAAGGGCGGCTCGGCCGAGGCGGTGCGGAACGAGGCCATCCGCGCCTATCGCACCTTCCTATCCGGCCTGCTGGACATCACCGACAACCTGACCCCAGAGGGCAAGGTGATCCATCCCGACCGCACCGTGGTCCATGACGGAGATGACCCCTATCTCGTGGTCGCCGCCGACAAGGGCACGGCCACCTTCTCCGACATCGCCAATGGCATAGCCCAGGACTATGGCTTCTGGCTTGGGGATGCCTTCGCCTCCGGTGGCTCGGCGGGCTATGACCACAAGGTCATGGGGATCACGGCCCGGGGGGCCTGGGAGGCGGTCAAGCGCCACTTCCGCGAACTGGGCAAGGACATCCAGGCCGAGCCCTTCAGCGTGGTCGGGGTCGGCGACATGTCTGGCGACGTCTTCGGCAATGGCATGCTGCTCTCGACCCAGACCCGGCTTCTGGCGGCCTTTGACCATCGCCACATCTTCATCGACCCCGATCCGGATGTGGCGAAGTCCTTTGCCGAACGGACCCGGATGTTTGCCCTGCCGCGCTCGTCCTGGGATGACTATGACCGCAAGGCCATTTCGAAGGGCGGCGGGGTCTTTGCCCGCAGCCTGAAATCCATCCCCCTGACCCCCGAGATCCGCAGCCTGCTGAGCCTGACCGGGGAAAGTGTCAGCCCCAATGACCTGATGACCGCCATTCTCAAGGCCCCGGCCGAGCTCCTCTATCTCGGCGGCATAGGCACCTATGTGAAGGCCAGGGGCGAGACCCAGATGGAGGCCGGGGACAAGGCCAATGACGCCATCCGGGTCAATGGATCGGACCTGAGGGTCAAGGTCGTCGGCGAAGGGGCCAATCTGGGCCTGACCCAGGCCGGGCGCATCGAGTTTGCCCGGGCCGGTGGGCGGATCAATACCGACGCCATCGACAATTCCGCCGGGGTCGACAGCTCCGACCACGAGGTCAATATCAAGATCGTCACCGGGGTGCTTGAGCGTACGGGCGTACTAGACCGGCCCAAGCGGGACCGCCTGCTGAAATCCATGACCGATGATGTGGCCAGCCACGTCCTGGCCCACAACTATGGCCAGACCCTGGCCCTGTCCTTGATGGACCAGGAAGCCCCCCAGGAACTGGCCGCCCATTCCCGCTTCATGATCCAGCTGGAAACGGCCGGGCGCCTGGACCGGGGGGTGGAGGGGCTGCCGGACAATGGTGTCCTGGCCGATCGGCGACAGGCCGGACAGGGTCTGACGCGTCCGGAGGAGGCTGTCCTCCTTGCCTATGGCAAGCTGGAGCTGTCGCGGGAGATCGTCGGCTCCGCCGTGCCGGATGACCCCTGGCTGGAGGACACCCTCCTGGCCTATTTCCCAAAGCCCTTGCGGAAATACGAAGCCGCCATCCAGCGCCACCGCCTGAGGCCCGATATCATCGCCACGGTGATCGCCAATGACGTGGTCAATCGTTGTGGTCCCTCCTTCCCAGGACGGCTGATGGCGGCGGCGGCCTGTGACGTACGGGCCTTTGTCACCGGCTATGAGGCCGCAAAGGTCGTCCTCGACCTGCCCCGCGTCTGGGATCAGGTGGGCGCCCTGGATGGCCAGATCCCCGCCCCGGCCCAGATGGCCCTCTATGCCCAGTTGGTCCGGGTCCTGAGAGGCGAGACCTTCTGGCTGGCCCGTCGTGCCGCCCGTGAAGGCGGCCATATCAATGATCTGATCCGGCGCTATGGCCCGGGCACCGCAACCCTGAAGAAGCTGGGCACCGCCATCCTGTCGCCTGTGGAACAGGCGCGCAGCCAGGCTGAGGCCGAGGCCCTGGTCACCGCCGGGGCCCCGAGAGCCCTGGCTGAAGCTGTAGCCTGTCTCCAGCCCCTGACGGTCGCCGTGGATCTGGTGGACCTAGCCGATGCCTCAAGCTGGAGTCTGGGATCCGTGGCGCGGCTCTATCACCAGGTGGGGGCCGCCATGGGCTTTGACCGTCTGAGGGCCGCCGCCGGAGCTTTCCGCCCCGGGGACAGTTTCGAGCGCACAGCCGTGCGTCGCCTCATGGAAGAATTGCTGGGAGAGCAGGCCGCCCTGACCCGGGCGGTCATGGCCTTTGCCGGCAATGAGCAGGCCGGGTCGAACCTGGAGGCCGCCAGAAAGACCGTGACCAGCTGGACCAGCCTGCACCACGACGCCACCACCCAGGCCACCCGCGCCACCACCGAGATCGAGGCGGCGGGGGGAGTCTGGAGCTTTGCCAAGCTTACCATTGCCAATGCAGCCTTGCGAGAGCTGGTGGCCGAGACCACCGCCCATCCCCGCAAGAAAAAGGGCTAGAGCCCTTTCCGATCAGACGGATCCGTCTGGTCGGATAAAAAGGGCTCTAATTCAAATTGTTAGAGCATTTTTCGATCCGATAACCGTTTCACACTTATCGGAAAATGCTCTAGTGGCGGAAGACCCGGATGCCGGTGAAGGCCATGGTCAGGCCGGCCTCATCGGCAGCGGCAATGACCTCGGCATCGCGGATCGAGCCACCGGGCTGGATAACGGCCGTGGCCCCTGCCTCTGCGGCCTGGATGAGGCCATCGGCAAAGGGGAAGAAGGCGTCTGAGGCGCAGGCCGAGCCCTTGGCGAGGGACTGGGCCAGCCCAGCGGTTTCCGCCGCCTCGCCCGCACGGATGGCTGCGATGCGGGCGGAGTCCTTGCGGTTCATCTGACCGGCCCCGATGCCGGCCGTCTGACCATCCCGGGCATAGACAATGGCATTGGACTTCACGTGCTTTGCCACGGTGAAGGCAAAGAGCATGTCGCGCACTTCGGTTTCCGTCGGCTGGCGCTTGGTGACGATCTTCAGATCGGCGGCGGTGATCCGGGCCGTGTCGCGGCTCTGGACCAGGAAACCCCCGGCCACCTGCTTGAACAGGTCTCCCGGTGCCTGGGGATCGGCAAGCCCCCCGGTCAGGAGCAGGCGCAGGTCCTTCTTCTTGGCGAAGAGGGCAATGGCGTCCTCGTCTGCATCGGGGGCCACCACCACCTCGGTGAAGATCTTGATGATTTCCCGGGCCGCGGCGGCATCCAGACGGCGGTTCACCGCCACGATCCCGCCAAAGGCCGAGACCGAGTCACACTGAAGGGCCCGCTCATAGGCGCTCTTCAGGTCATCGCCCAGGGCCACGCCGCAGGGATTGGCGTGTTTGATGATGGCCACAGCGGCACTGGCGGCGGGATCGAATTCCGAGACCAGTTCAATGGCCGCGTCGGTATCGGCAATATTGTTGTAGGACAGAGCCTTGCCCTGGAGCTGGCGGGCCGTAGCCACGCCGGTGCGCGGCGTCTCGTCGGCATAGAAGGCCGCCGCCTGATGGGGGTTTTCGCCATAGCGCATGGTCTGGACCAGCTTGCCGGCAAAGGCCCGGCGGCGCGGGGCGGCATCCTCAAGGGACAGCGCAAACCAGGCTGAGATGGCCGCATCATAGGCCGCCGTGCGGGCATAGGCCCGGGCGGCCAGGGTCTTGCGCAGGGCCAGGCCCGTGGTGCCGCTGGCCGTGAGTTCCGCAAGCACCTCTTCTAGGTCCGCCAGTTCGGTGCAGACCGCCACATAGCCGTGGTTCTTGGCCGCCGAGCGGATCATGGCGGGACCGCCGATGTCGATATTCTCGACACAGGTCTCGAAGTCGCCGCCAGCGGCCACGGTGGATTCGAAGGGATAGAGGTTCACATAGACGATATCGATGCCGCCGATCCCGTGTTCGGCCATGGCCTGGGCATGGTCGGGGGCACCGCGTACCGCCAGAAGGCCGCCATGGACCACCGGATGCAGGGTCTTGACCCGGCCATCCATCATTTCCGGAAAGCCCGTGAGGTCGGAAATGTCCTTCACCGGCAGTCCGGCATCGGCGATGGCCTTGCGGGTTCCCCCTGTAGAGACCAGCTCAACCCCGAGGCCCGCCAGGGTGCGGGCGGCCTCGATCAGGCCGGTCTTGTCGGAGACGGAGATCAGGGCCCGTTTGGGGGCGGCGCGATCGGGGGCGGCGGGGAAGTCGGGGGCTGCAGGCACAGGCACTCTCCTTGAAGTCAGTCAGGAAAATGCCCAGGCGCGCGGCGGTCTTGATCCGCCAGCTCCCCGGTGGTCGCCCACCTTCAAATCGCCAGTCACTGCGGATGGGGCGCTCTACGCGCTCAGGTGGGAACCGTCAATGCGGGGGCGGCCAGGCTTCGGCCGCCGCCAGCTTCCAGCGCACCCGGGCCCCGGAATCCAGACGCGCCTGGCCCCGCAGAACGATCTGCTGGGAGCGGCGGGCCTGGCCATCCTCGAAGAAGACCGAGGATTCCAGGGCGACCTCCCGGGCATCATTGCGCAGCCACCAGCCATGGCCATCGCCCTCGGTCTTGAGCAGGACACTCTTGCCGTCCCGCGCCAGACTGGCCTGGACATTGGGCGGGACGTGGAAGCGGACCATGAAGGGGATGAAGCGCCGCCCTTCCGGAGTTGTGGGTTCCGGCCCTGTGGGGACAAACCGGTCCTCGCCCCGCAGTTCGTCGGCGGCCAGGTCCAGATAGAGCCGCCGGTCATGGCGCAGATTGAACCGCCGCTCCCAGCCATTGTGCGAAAGCTCCAGCCACAGGGCACCCGGGGCCTCATGGCGTCGGGCCTCGACCTCATAGTCGGCATCCACCAGACGTGGCCCAAGGGCCGCGGCCCGGAAACCCCGAAGTGGCTCGCCACAGGCCATGTCAGCGAATGAGGCACTTGAGGCCGCATCCACCAGACGCATGGCCTGGGGCCCTTGGGCCTCCGGAGTCCAGCCACAGGCACTGACCAGTCGGCGACCGCCGGCCAGGACCTCGATGGCCAGGGGCTGGGCGCAGGCGGTCACGCTCCAGGCCCCGGTGGCGGGGGGCGCGGCATCGGCCAGGACCTGCAGGCTGCGGGCCTCCAGGCGCTGATAGCCATTGCGGGCCGAGGGCGGACGCGCCGCGCTGTCCTGGTTACAGCGGGCGGCCGCAACATAGTCAGGCTGGCAGGCTTCTCCGCCCTGCAGATTGGGCAGGGCACCGTCGCTGAGGGTGAAGAACCGCACGGCACCGCTGAGCCGGTCCATGGCCCGCATCATCTCCTCGGGCGGGGCGACGCCCCTCTGGACCAGGGCCTCGTCCAGGGCTTGAAGGTCCAGCAAAAGGTCCAGGGCCGCCATGGCCGAGCGCGAGGCATGACCCCCGTCCGGCCGCACGGTCTCATAGAGGGCCCGTTCCAGGCGCAGCAGGCCGGCATCCACCAGGAGTTCCCCGGCCTCTCCGGCCAGGACCGTTCCGGCAAGGGTGGCGGCCACGGACTGTTCCGCCGCCCTGACCGGCCCGTCTATGGCCGTGAGCAGGTGGCGAGCCTGGCGGGCCAGGTCGAGGGTGATCTGGGCGGCCTCCACATCGGAGGCGCGAGACGCCATGGCCTGGATCCCGCAGGCTAGGTTGAAGACCCGATATTCCAGGATGTCCTGGGACCAGGAAAAGCCGTTCCAGCGGCCGAATATCCGCGCCCATTCCAGTTGCAGTCTCAGGGCCTCGGCGGCGCCCTCCGTGCCCGTGGCCAGAAGGTCAGGCAGCCACTCGAACCGATGCAGGGCCTGGGCGAAACGGCGATTGGGGCTGGGGCGATCCCAGGGATCGCCGCGCCGGCCAGTCTCCAGGGTCCCGCCGCCCATCAGATAGCGGCCGTCCAGGATCATGCGGCCGGCGGCGACATCGGCGGGACGGGGATCGCGGGGTCTGGCCGCGAGGCCGTCCGGCCGGGGTCGGGTCAGGGTCCAGCGATGCATGGGCGAACCGGCCCATTCCCGGCGCAGCTGACGGGACGCACCGCGCCAGAGGGCCAGGGCGGTCAGCCCCCCTGGCAGGGTCGTCAGCGCCGGAAGCGTGCCGGCCATGGCGTCCTAGCCACCCTTCAGGGCACGGATATTGGCGGCATAGGCCTCGGGGCCGCCCTTGAACACGGCGGTCCCGGCCACCAGGGCCGTGGCCCCTGCCGCGACGCAGAGGGGGGCCGTCGCCGGGGTCACGCCACCATCGACTTCCAGATGGATGTCGCGGCCCGAGGCCTTGATCATCCCGGCCAGGGCTTCGATCTTGGCCAGCTGGGAGTGCATGAAGGTCTGGCCGCCAAAGCCCGGATTGATGGACATGACCAGGATCAGGTCGATCTCGTCCATCATCCACTCGATCACCGAGGGCGAGGTCGAGGGATTGAAAACCACCCCGGCCTTGCAGCCCAGCTCGCGGATGCGCTTGAGAGTGCGGTTCAGGTGAGGCCCGCTCTCGGGATGGACGCTGATGATCTGGGCCCCGGCGGCGGCAAAGGCCTCCAGATAGGGGTCGACAGGGGCAATCATCAGATGGACATCAAAGGGGATGGAGACGTGGGGCCGAAGCGCCTTCACGATATCCGGGCCCAGGGTGATGTTGGGGACGAAGTGGCCGTCCATGACATCGATGTGCAGCCAGTCCGCCCCGGCCGCCTCGACGGCACGGCATTCCTCGCCCAGGCGGGCGAAGTCGGAGGCAAGGATCGAGGGCGCAATGATCGGTGTGGTCATGGACTCGACTTAGCCTCAGGAACAGGCGGGAACAAGGCTCAGCTGGCCTTGCGGAACCGGGCAATGAAGAAGCCGTCCGTGCCGCCGTCCCTGTGGTGGGGCAGGATGCGAAGGGTACCGTTCTCAAGCCGGCTCTGGACCGGTGAGCCGCCCTCTCCCGCCGTGATGGGTTCCAGGCTGAAGGTGGTCGTCCGCGACAGAAAGGCCTGGACCTGGGCCTCGCCCTCCTCGGGCTCGAGGGAGCAGACACAATAGATCAGCTGACCGCCTGGCTTGACCCGGTCGGTGGCGGATTCAAGCAGGCGGGCCTGGACCAGGGCCAGGGCTGGAATATCCCCTGGCCGGGCCGCCCACATGACATCGGGATTGCGCCTGTAGGTCCCTGTGGCGCTGCAGGGGGCGTCCAGAAGCACCGCATCGAACTGGCGGGTATCGGACCAGGTGCTGGCTTCGGCAGTCACAACCTCAGCCTCAAGGCCCATGCGGGCGAGGTTTTCGCTGACCCGCTTCAGCCGGGCACTGGAGCGGTCGAGGGCAACGATCTCCGCCCCCGTCGCAGCCATCTGCAGGGTCTTGCCCCCGGGTGCTGCGCAGAGATCGAGACCGGTCTTGCCGGGGCCCAGGTCCAGCAGGCGGGCCGGAACAGCAGCGCTGGCGTCCTGGACCCACCACTGGCCTTCTTCGAAACCCGGCCAGGCCGAGACATCCCCGCGCCGGGCAGTGCGCAGGCTGCCCCCGGTCAGGATGGTGGCGTCCAGCTCTATGGCCAGATCGGCGGCCCCGCCCTCGCCGAGCAGGGTCAGGTCTGTTGCCGGTTCCTCGGCAAAGACCCGGGCCATGGCCAGGGCGGCCTCAGGCCCAAAGGCGGCCTGCCAGCGAGCCATGAGCCAGGGCGCGGCCAGGGCTTCCGGATCAAAGAGGTCGGGGGGCTCGCGGAGCAGGCCGCGCAGGATGGCATTGGTCAGACCCTTGAAGGTCTGGGCATCCTTGAAGCTGGCCACCAGGTCGACACTGGTGCCAACCGCCGCATGGGGCGGGGTCTTCAGGACAAAGGCCTGGGCCAGGCCCAGTCGCAGGATATTATGGACGTTCTCCGGTGGTTCCTTGCGCAGGCGGCTGTCCAGGGCCCGGTCGATGGGGCCGAGATGGCGCAGGGTGGCCAGGACCAGGGCCCGGGCAAAGGCCCGGTCCCGGGGCTCCAGGGCCTTGAAGGCATTGCTGGAGGCAGCCTCCTCCAGGCCCGTGCGGCGCGC
Source organism: uncultured Alphaproteobacteria bacterium (assembly GCA_903930545.1). Classification (GTDB taxonomy): domain Bacteria; phylum Pseudomonadota; class Alphaproteobacteria; order Caulobacterales; family Caulobacteraceae; genus Phenylobacterium. The sequence goes on along the minus strand of CAIYZB010000384.1, from coordinate 20,241 downwards.
CAGGGCGGCGGTCAGGAGATCAAGGGCTGCGCGACGGGCGGGCAGGCCGGCTAGGTCAAATTCGCTGGGTTCGGTCACACCCATGGGGGTGCCCGCTTCTGTCTGTAATGGCAAGGGCTGGCATTTGGCCCGAGCCCTGACTAGATGGGGTCCATGGCCGAGACTGATCCTGCAAACCCGCCCCCCGGAGCCAATCCGGACAAGGTTCTGAGCCCGGAAGCCCTAAGGGCCCTGGCCGAGGCCGAGGCCCGGCGTCAGGCTGCCGAGAAGGCTGACTTGCCGAGCGGCGAACAGGGCGGACCTGCTGGTCCGGAGCCCACCCGCTTCGGGGACTGGGAACGCAAGGGCATAGCGGTCGACTTCTGAGGGATCGCGCCAGAAGGGACCTTGGGCTCCCCTGTGGGACGCAAGGCTTGGCGGACACCGTCAAGGCCGCGTTAGGGTTACGATCCTCGACCCGGAGCCACTCATGACCTGGATGACCCGACTGGCCGCTGGCCTTGCCATGGCCCTTGTTGCCGGCATGGCCTCTGCCCACCCGCCTCAGGGCGGACCGGCCCACTATCCCAACCAGGCCTATTTCCACCGGGATGCTGGCTACAGCCTGCCGACCTATGGTGACGTGGCCCAGCATTATGGGCGCCCCGTGGACTGTCATTGTCGCCATCATGCACCGCCGCCCCCCTGCCATCAGGGATGTGGCGGCCTGACCCTGGCCCCCGGCTTCACCTTCAATGGCGGTGTCGGCGACTATCCCCAGGGCGGATATGGCGGCGGGGTTGTAGTGGTCTATGGCGGCGGGGCCCAGCCCTGGTCCCAGGGTGGCTCCCAGGCCATGGTCTCATCCTCGGCCAGCGCGCTTTCCATCTCGAAGTCCACCGCCACGGTCCAGTTCAGCACCGGCGGCAGGTTTGCCGGGGGTCACTATGGCGGCGGCTGCAATGGCTATTGCGGCAAGGGCCACTAGAGACCCGCGATCTCCGCACAGATCCGCTTGGCGGCCGCCTTGGGATCATTGGCAGCCGTGATGGGTCGGCCGCAGACAATGTGACTGGCTCCGGCCTTCAGGGCATCCGAAGGGCTCGCCGCCCGGGCCTGGTCATTCTTCGCGGCCCAGTCCGGACGCACGCCGGGGGTCACGACCAGGAAACCCGGACCGCCGATCCGTCGGGCCAGGGCCGCTTCATGGGGGCTGGCGATCACCCCGTCACAGCCGGCCTTCACCGCCTGATGGATGCGACGCTCCACCAGGGAGGCGGTGGTCTCCCCAAAGCCCATCTCCACCAGATCGGCGTCCGACAGGCTGGTCAGGACCGTGACGGCCAGAACCTTCAGCCCCGAGCGGCCCCGGCCCTGGACGGCAGCGGCCATGACCTGGGGTTCGCCATGGACGGTGAGGAAGTCGCAGCCGGACTCTGCCAGGACGGCCGCCGATCGCTGGACCGTGGTGCCGATGTCATGGAGTTTCCAGTCCAGGAAAATCTGCTTGCCCATGGCCTTGAGGTCATGGGCCAGGGCCATGCCACCGCCGCTGGCAAACAGCTCCAGGCCGATCTTGTAGAAGCTGACTGTCTCGCCCAGGGCCTCGACCATGGCAGAGGCCTCAGCCACCGTGGGCAGGTCGAGGGGAACAATGAGACGCGGGTCAGCGGTCATGGACGGGTCCTTTTCAAGGCAATCGGGCACAGACCCTGTGTTCCAAGGGTCGGCGAGCGGCGCGAATTAGGCTAAGCGGGTGAAATGGACTCCCAGGACTTTGCGGTCAACTTCTTCGTCGCGCTCTTTGCCCTGATCGACCCGATCGGCAATGTGCCCCTGTTTGCCGCCGCCACCGCCGGTGTGAAGAACAAGGATTCGCGGCTTATCGCCGTCTTCATCTCCCTGTTCGTCCTTGGTTTTCTGACCTTCTTCTATTTTACAGGCCTGTCCCTTCTGGCCTTTTTCGGCATTTCCCTGCCGGCTTTCCGGATCGCAGGGGGCATCATCCTGTTCCTGCTTGGCCTTGAGATGGCCCGGGATGACTTCACCGCCACATTTGCCGCAGCGGCGGAGGGTCCGGAGACCGAGGGTCGGGGCAATGCAAAGCGCCGGTTCGAACGGATGATCGTGCCCTTTGCCATGCCCCTGCTGATCGGCCCCGGGGCGATTTCCACGGTCATCATCTATGCCAGCGAGGCCAAGGCCTTCGGACTCCAGGGTGTGGCCGTGGGACTGAGCGTCATTGCGGCGATTTCCCTGACCACCATGCTGTCCTTCTGGGCCAGCCCCCTGATCAGCCGGATCATGGGCAAGATCGGCCTGACCATTGTGGTGCGGGTCCTGGGCCTGATCCTGTGCGCCATGGCCGTGCAGTTCGTGATCGCCGGGGTGGCGGACTCCACCCGGGGCGTCATCACCCATGATGCCGCCGCCCCCTATGAGGACGCCCGATAGGGGTCAGACCTTTCTGAAGCGTGAGCCCTGGGAGGCCATGAGGGCCAGGGCCCATTCGTCGGGCAGGATCTTGGCCACTGCGGCAATGGCCTTGTTGGGAGCCCCCGGCACGCAGATGGGGCGATTGGCCTCCACCGCCTCATAGCCCGCCGCGGCCACCTCGTCGGCCCCCAGCCAGAGCCAGGGGGGCGTCGCGGCGTTGATCTGCTCGCGATTGCCGTTCACATCGTGGAATTCGGAATAGGTGAAGCCCGGGCAGAGGGCCGAGACCTGAACCCCGCTATTGAGGTTTTCCAGGTGCAGGCTCTGGGTGAACTTCACCAGATAGGACTTTACCGCCCCATAGAGGGTCGCGCCCCCGGCGCCGGGCACCAGTCCGGCCAGGGAGGCGACATTGACGATCCGGCCGAAGCGCCGCTCCACCATGCCTGGCAGGACCTTGTGGGCAAGCTCGCTGGGGGCCGTGAGCATGACCTGGATGAAGGCCGCGTGCTGCGCCCAGGGGGTGTCGCCATAGGGTCCGGCAATGCCATAGCCGGCATTGTTCACCAGGGCGTCCACATGACGGCCGTGGGAGGCCAGATGATCCAGTATGGCCTGGGGGGCTGACGTCTCGGCGAGGTCAGCTGCGATGACCAGGGTTTCGACCCCGTATTTCATGCGGATCTCGTCTGCCAGTAGGGTCAGGCGATCCGCCCGCCGCGCCGTCAGGGCAACATCATAGCCATGGCTGGCATAGATGCGGGCAAAGGCCGCGCCGATCCCGGCGGAGGCTCCGGTCACAAGGGCCAGACGGCGATCCATGGCAGCTCTCCGGAGGTTGAACGTCAGCCGGAAAGTGACGAAAGCCGCGCCTCGGTTCAAGCCGCGTTATTTGCCCTGGACTTGTGGACGATTGAACCCAGTTCAGAAAGAGTGTATCGCGCCGCGCGCAACTGGCATTGGGCCGCCCAGGGGAGCCGCTTTTTCGGCCCCGGAGACTAAGATGGCTGATCCAGCCAACCCTGCCCACGCGGCGGACGAGTCGCACCATTCCGGACATTCAAACAGCTTCGCCGCCCTGGCCCTCGGGGCGATCGGCGTGGTGTTCGGCGATATCGGGACCAGCCCGCTCTATGCCATGCGCGAGGCCCTGCACCATTCCAAGTCTGGTGGGGCCAGCGAACTGGCCGTCCTTGGGGTGGTTTCCCTGATGATCTGGGCCCTGATCCTGATCGTGACCGTTAAATACGTCTTCTTCCTGATGCGGGCCGACAACAAGGGCGAAGGGGGCACCCTGGCCCTCATGGCCCTGGCCCAGAGACATCTGCCCAAACGCTCCGCTGCCGTCTTCTTCCTCGGCGTGATCGGGGCTGCCCTGTTCTACGGTGACGGGGTCATCACACCGGCCATGTCCGTGCTCTCGGCCGTCGAGGGGATGAAGGATGCGCCTGGCCTGGGTGGCCGGGTGGATGCCTATATTGTCCCGATCTCGGCCGTGGTCCTGGTGGGGCTCTTCCTGGTCCAGGCTAAGGGCACACACAGGATGGCCGCCTTCTTTGGCCCCATCACTGCGGTCTGGTTCATCGTCCTGGGGGTCCTGGGGGTCATGCACATCGCGGCAGATCTCTCGATCTTCCGGGCCCTCAACCCGATCTATGGCGTGGAGTTCCTCATGCATGACGGCCTGGTGGGCTTTGTCATCCTGGGGTCTGTCTTCCTGGCCGTCACGGGGGCCGAGGCCCTCTATGCCGATATGGGCCATTTCGGAAAAAGGCCCATCCAGTCTGCCTGGCTCTATTTCGTCCTGCCCTGCCTGACCCTGAACTATCTGGGACAGGGGGCCTATGTCCTGGCCAATCCCGAGGCGCGGCATAATCCTTTCTGGGACATGGTGCCCGAGATTGCCTATTGGCCCGTCCTCGTCCTGGCGACCCTGGCCACCATCATTGCTAGCCAGGCGGTGATCACCGGGGCCTTTTCCATGACCCAGCAGGCGGTCCAGCTGGGCCTGCTGCCGCGGATCGATATCCGCCGGACCTCGGAGACCCAGGCCGGCCAGATCTATGTGCCCCAGGTCAATACGTTCCTGATGATCGGGGTCCTGGTCCTGCTCTTTGCCTTCAAGACCTCCTCGGGTCTGGCGGCAGCCTATGGCATTGCGGTGACCGGCTCGATGTTCGTCGACACCCTGCTCTTCTATGTCATCGTCAAATATATGTGGAAGCGGCCGACCTGGCAGGCCGCCCTGGCCTCGGGCTCGTTTGCAGTTCTGGACCTGGTCTTCATCTCTTCCAACATGCTGAAGATCCCGGACGGGGCCTGGCTGCCCCTGGCCATGGGCGCGGTCATGGTTCTGGTCATGTGGACCTGGAACCGCGGCTCCCAGATTCTGTCCGACAAGGCCCGGCGGGACTCTGTGTCCCTGCTGGAGCTGTCCGAGATCCTCAAGGCCCGCGCGCCGCACCGCGCCCCGGGCACAGCCATCTTCCTGACCTCCGATCCGGACATGGCCCCCGTGGCCCTGATGCACAATCTCAAGCACAACAAGGTTCTGCATGAGAAGAACATCATCCTGACCGTCCGCACCGCCGAGACCCCCCGGGTCAAGGAGGATGACCGGGTCCTGATCGAGCCGATCAATGATGACTTCAAGCGGGTCACCATCAGCTATGGCTTCATGGAAAGCCCCAATGTGCCCAAGGCCCTGGGCCTGTGCCGCAAGCAGGGTCTGAAGTTCGACATCATGGCCACCAGCTTCTTCCTGGGTCGCCGGTCCGTCGTGGCTGCAGCCCAGTCCGGCATGCCGTTGTGGCAGGACAAGATCTTCATCTTCCTGATGCGCAATGCAGCCAATCCGACGGACTTCTTCAAGATCCCGCCGGGCCGCGTGGTGGAGCTGGGCACCCAGGTCACTGTCTGATGACCCTGTTCGGGATCCTTGGGGACCTGTTCTGGATCCTGGCCCTGTCGGTCATGGCCTCTGCCGCCAACATGGCCCGCAAGCGGGTGCCCAAGGGGGTGACCCTGCCCCTGGGGGGCCTGGAACTGCCCCGGACCCTGGCCCTGCTGGGCCCCGTCATTCTGGCCTTCGTCATTGGCACAGCCCTGTTGCTGGCCGGTCGAAGCCAGGTCGGTCTCACGGTGGAAGCGGTGATCGTCTTCGGCCTCAAGGCCACCCTGGCCCCTCTGGTGGCCCTGGGTCACATGGCGTGGCTGAAGGCGGCCCTGGACCGCCTGGAGGACCGCGGGGTGCTCCTGCCCATGCCAGGTCCCAAACTCGGGGCTTGACCCCTCACCGTTCCCGGCCTTAACGCCCGCGGCAGTCCCTTCTGCGAAAGTCCCGCCATGTCTGCAAAGTCCCAGATCAAGAAAGTCGTCCTCGCCTATTCCGGCGGTCTGGACACCTCGATCATCCTGAAGTGGCTGCAGACGGAATATGGCGCGGAGGTCGTGACCTTTACCGCCGACCTCGGCCAGGGCGAGGAGATCGAACCCGCCCGCGCCAAGGCCCTGGCCGCCGGGGTGAAGCCGGAAAACATCTTCATCGAGGATGTCCGCGAGGAATTCGTCCGCGACTTCGTCTTCCCCATGTTCCGGGCCAATACGGTCTATGAGGGCCAGTATCTGCTGGGCACCTCCATCGCCCGGCCCCTGATTGCCAAGCGCCAGATCGAGATCGCCCGGATGACCGGTGCCGATGCCGTCAGCCACGGGGCAACGGGCAAGGGTAATGACCAGGTGCGCTTCGAGCTGGGCTATTATGCCCTGGAGCCCGATATCCACGTCATCGCCCCCTGGCGGGAATGGGATTTCAAGTCCCGCGAAGCCCTGCTGGAGTTTGCTGAAAAGCATCAGATCCAGATCACCAAGGACAAGCGCGGCGAGGCCCCCTTCAGCGTCGACGCCAACCTCTTGCACTCCTCCTCCGAGGGCAAGGTTCTGGAAGACCCGGCGGTGGAAGCCCCCGAGTTCGTGCACATGCGCACCATCTCGCCGGAGGCCGCCCCCGACACCCCCACCGTCTTCACGATGGACTTCGAAAAGGGCGACCCCGTCGCCATTGACGGCGTGCGGATGAGCCCGGCGACCCTGCTGACCAAGCTGAACCAGCTGGGTCACGACAATGGCGTCGGCCGTCTGGACCTCGTGGAAAACCGTTTCGTCGGCATGAAGTCCCGGGGGGTCTATGAGACCCCCGGTGGCACAATCCTTCTGGCCGCCCACAGGGGGATCGAGAGCATCACCCTGGATCGGGGCTCTATGCACCTGAAGGACGAGCTGATGCCGAAATATGCCACCCTGATCTATAATGGCTTCTGGTTCGCGCCCGAGCGGGAGATGCTCCAGGCCGCCATCGACCATTCCCAGGCCATGGTCACCGGCCAGGTGCGGGTGAAGCTCTACAAGGGCAATGTCTCCATCACCGGCCGGACCAGCCCCTATTCCCTCTATGACCAGGATCTGGTCACCTTCGAGGAGGGCAAGGTGGCCTATGACCACCGCGATGCGGCGGGCTTCATCAAGCTCAATGCCCTGCGCCTGCGGGTGGCGGCCAAGCGGGACCAACGCCAGTCTTCATAGGTCATGCAAAAAGGGGCGGTTCCCGTTCACGCCGCCTCGTGGCACCTTGATCGACAGGACGCGCGTGTCGTCTGGTCAATAAGGGGGGAAACCCATGCAGCAATATTCCTTGGTGGCGATCGTCACCCTTCTGTCCCTGCTCGTCTATATGTGGATGGTCACCCGGGTCGGCGGCGCCCGCCGCAAGAGCGGAATCCAGGCCCCGGCCATGACCGGCGACCCCCATCTGGAGCGCAATATCCGGGTTCACTACAATACCCTGGAGGCCCTGCCGGTCTATCTGACCTCGCTGTGGCTCTTCGCCCTCTACTGGGATCCGAAGATGGCGGCCGGTGCCGGTCTGGTCTGGATCGTCGGGCGGATCCTCTATGCGACGGGCTATGTGGCCGATCCCGGCAAGCGGGAACTGGGCTTCATGATCCAGCTTATCGGGACCGCCTTCCTGCTATTCGGTTCCCTGGGCAAGATCGTCTATGATCTGGTCATGGCAGGCGGGATCGTCTGACCGGGCCCGGGTGCGGGCCCCGTCAGGTCCGCACCTGCCTGTTCTCTTAGCCAAGACTTTGGGGCCCCTCGGTCCCCGGGAGTGTGCCATGCGCAAAGTCACCCAGACCCTGTCTGCCCTGGTCCTGACCGGGCTCCTCGTCAGTGGTTGCGTCACGGCGACCCCCTATCAGCCCCTCGATCCTGGCCAGAAGGCCATGGGGGGCTATGGCGAGCAGCAACTGGAAACCAACCGCTATCGCCTCACCTTTGCCGGCAACAGCGTCACCCGCCGCGAGACGGTGGAGACCTATCTGCTCTATCGCGCCGCCGAGCTGACCCTGGCTCAGGGTTTTGAGAGCTTTTCCGTGGTCCAGAGGGCAACGGACCGCAAGGCCCGCACCATCACCGAACCGGACCCCTTCGGCATGTCCGGGTTCGGACGCGGGCCGGGGCTCTACTGGCATCCCTACTGGCGCTATTCGGTGACTGGTCTGGGCTGGCGCAGCTGGGATCCCTTTGGTCGGGACCCCTTCTGGGCTGACCAAATGCAGACCCGCACCATCGAGAAGTTCGAGGCCAGCGCCGAGATCCTGTTGCTGAAGACCCCCAAGGACACCAGTGACCCGGCCAGTTTTGACGCCCGTCAGGTGGTGGCCAATCTCGCCCCGAAGGTCATCAAACCCGCTCCATGATCGTCATCGGGTCCTATGCCGCTCACCTGAACGGCCTGACCATGCGACCGAGGTTCAAGGACCTGGACCTGATCGGCAGCGAGGCCGAGCGCGAACAGTTCCGGCGTGAAAACTCTGACCTGATCCTCAAGGAGAAGTGGGTTCAGAACCACCGGTTCAGGATGGATCTGAGGCCGGGTAGCGAGTTCGATTTCGTCGAGTTCGATACGGAAGAAACCCCGTCCTATCGGCAGCTTCCGGACCTCTGCACGAAAACCGCCCGGATCCTGGGTAGCGAGATCAAGGTCCCGCCCCTGGAGGTTCTGTATATTTTCAAGCGATCCCACGCCCAGCTTCCTACAGCCTTTTCCAAGACCCTGGGGGACGTGAAGACCCTGCGGGCCGGAATCGGGGAAATCTCCGAGTCCCTGCAGGCCTATTGTGCGCAGCTCGCCGCAGAACAGAGTGGTCGCTACTTTGACCACCGGCTGCGGTTCGGCCTGACCCTGCTCCGCGAAGACATAGACATCCCCGCCTCCCGTCCGCCGAGGTTTCACCGGGAAGATCTGTTCAGGCTGATTTCGGACACCCCCGTCCACCCCAGGGTCCGGGATCTGATGCGCCCGGGCCTGATGGACCCCGTCCGTTTCGCCAGCTTGACCCGAGAGGAGGCCCTGCGCCTGTGCCGGGAGGACTTTATGCTGGTGGGCCTGGAGCGTTACGCCGCGGCCGACCCGGAGGCCACCAGCGCATCGGCCTATGAGCGGGGCATGATCAAGGCCATGCGTGACCTGTTCCCGCCCGATCTCCAGGCCTTTGCCATCGATCATGCCGTGGAGCTCTCGGAGCCGCCGCAGATCGACTTCGTTGGCCGATTCCGCGCGGCCGTTGCGGCCGGGCAAGTTCGGTCGGTGACCCTGAGACCTACGGCGATCGATCCGGTCCACAGGCAGATCATGGCCCTTTTCCGGGATGGTGACCTGAACCGCGCCCGCTGCCTGGCCGAGGACCTGGCACGAAGCGCAGACCTCACGGAGGATCACCACGCCCTCTACCTGCTAGCCCTGGTCTTTCTGAAGCGCGGCCAGACCAGACTGGCCGAAGCCTGCCTTCGACGCTCACTCTGGCGGATCGGCAACCAAGCCGGTGCCCGGACTGAACTGGGCCTGATCTGCCTGACATCCGACCGGGCCAAGGAAGCCTCCCACCATCTGGGAAGAGCTCTCGAAGCTGGCGCCAGGGACCTGCGCACCCTTCAGGCCCTGGCTCACGCCCTTGAGGCCGATCACCGTCCCACAGAGGCCCTGGAGGCCTATGATCAGGCCCTGGCCCTGGCACCGGACCACGCAGCCCTGAGGGTGCGCCGGGAAGCCCTGAGGGCACAGGCGACTGCGAGCCAGACAGACTGATCACCCCCGAAGGGGCTTTCAGATCGCGATGTCTTGAAAGTCTCGAATATTGGAGCGGGCGAAGAGATTCGAACTCTCGACCCCAACCTTGGCTAGGTTGTGCTCTACCACTGAGCTACGCCCGCACTCCAGAGAGTGGGTGGCCTCCCCCAAATTCGAGAGCGGGCTTATGGCAGAGGCCCGCGGCCTTGGCAAGCGGGGTCACCCACCAAATCGTGGGGATTTCAGCCGGCGCTTGTTGGTGTGGTCTTCGGGGGCCTCGGCGACCTGCTCCGGGAACTCGCCTTTGAAGTAGAAACGCTGCCAGGCTTCCTTGGTGGCCTCGGGGTCGGAGCGCCAGATCTTGGCATTGAATTCGGCGCGGTGCTTTTCCCACAGGTCGTACTGCTCGCGCAGTTCCGGGTTGGAATCCATGGACCGGATCACGGGCTGGACAGCCTCCAGCGGCTTGTCCTGGACCAGGGTGATGAAACAGAAGGGTTCGTTCTTTTCGAACCTTACCCGTCCCGGACGGGTGAAGATCCAGTTCATGGTGAAGGGGAAGGGCAGCCAGCTGGTCTCGATGAGGCCGGCCAGGGGCTGGATTCCGTCCTTCACATGGTTGGGAGCGCCCTGGGTGATCATCGACCAGCCTGGGCTTGTGCGGAACAGATAGCCCGGGTGCATGGTGATGACCCCGTGGCTGAAGTGGGACTTCACGAAATTATGGAAGTCTGGATGGGGATAGTCTGGCGTGAGCACGATGTCCGACTGGTTCACCCCGCCGTTCCATTCGGCGGTGAAGCCCATGGGACAGAGGATGTCCCAGCCCGTGGTATTGGCCATGGACAGAGGCAGGCAGCGATAGGGGTGGCGATGGGCGAAGCTGTCCATCCAGGCCCGGTCGGGGCGCCCTGGCACGATCTCTGGCGGCCGCATGGCGGTCGGATAGCACTCAAGCTCCATGGGGCGGCTCCTCAGGTTTTTTGTCGCCCCCTAGTGCTAGCCCCCCTGTCGCCCTCCCGTCCAGTTCCGCTATGGGGGTGACATGAAGACCCGCAGCGATCTGATGGCTTTTTTCGAGGCCCACCACATTGCCCACACCACCGTGGACCATCCGGCTGTGTTCCGGGTGGGAGAGGGCGAAGAGGTGAAGGCCGCCCTGCCCGGCCTGCATTCCAAGAACCTGTTCCTGAAGGATGCCAAGGGGCGGCTCTGGCTGATCTCGGCCCGGGACCATGCGGTTGTCGACCTGAAGCGCCTGCATCCGGTGATCGGATCGGCCCGATTGTCCTTTGGTAGCGCCGAACTGCTGGAGGCGACCCTGGGGGTCACCCCGGGTTCTGTCACGGCCTTTGCCATGATCAATGACACCGAACAGCAGGTGACCTTCGTCCTGGACCGGTCCCTGGCAGAGGCCGAGGAGGTCAATTTCCACCCCCTGGTCAATACCGCCACCACCCGGGTCAGCCGTGAGGGCCTGGCCACCTTTTTCGCCGCACTGGACATTCAGCCCCTGGTGGTCGACTTCGAGACCCTGAGTGTGGTTGAACCGACTCCCGCCAGCCCCATCTGAGGACCCGGCACGGAATGGTGCCGCAGACAGGATAGACGAGCCATGAGCCTGATCGGCGAAAATGCGGCCCCGGCCGACACCATCATGGACGGCACCGATGCCGGCTTCATGGCCGATGTCATCGAGGCCTCCAAGACCACGCCGGTGATTGTCGACTTCTGGGCCCCCTGGTGCGGCCCCTGCCGCCAGCTGGGCCCGGCTATCGAAAAGGCTGTCCTGGCGGCCAAGGGCAAGGTGAAGTTGGTCAAGATCGATATCGACAAACACCCGGCCTATGCCGGCCAGCTGAGGGTCCAGTCGATCCCGGCAGTCTTCGCCTTTGCCGGCGGCCGGCCGGTGGACGGTTTCATGGGGGCTCTTCCGGACAGTCAGGTGAAACAGTTCGTGGACCGCATCGCCGGGCAGGCGCCCGCGGGCGAGACCGATGAGCTGCTGAAACTGGCCAGGGAATCCCTGGAGCTGGGAGATCTCGGCGGTGCCGCTCAGGCCTATGCCCAGATCCTTCAGGCCGATCCGACCCATCTGAAGGCCATTGGCGGCCTGGCCCGGCTCTATCTCCAGGCCGGGGATGCCGAGCGCGCCGCCGAGGTGGTGGCCATGGCCCCGGAGGATGCCCGCGATCCGGACCTGGACTCCGTCCGCGCTGCCCTGGCCTTGGCCAGTGAGGCCCCTTCGGAGACCCGGGCCCTGGAACAGGCCCTGGCCGCGGACCCGGACGACCATCAGGCCCGCCTGGATCTGGCCAAGGCCCTGGCCGGTCATGGGGAGTTCGGGGCTGCGGCGGACCACCTGCTGACGATCATCGAAAAGGACCGCACCTGGAACGAGGAGGCGGCACGCAAGCAGCTGCTGGTGGTCTTCGAGGCCGCCGGAGCGGCCAGCGAGGTGGCCCGGACCGGACGGCGTCGTCTGTCTGCGATCCTGTTTTCCTGATGACCAGCCCCAAGCCCTATCGACGCCTGGCCGACCTGCCCCAGATCCTGGCCATCTTTCCCCTGGACGGTGCCCTGCTTCTGCCGGGCACCGAGCTGCCCTTGCGGATCTTCGAGCCCCGCTACCTCAACATGCTGGATGATGTCATGGCCGGGGACCGCACCCTGGGCATGGTCCAGACCCGGCGCGGCGGCGACCGGGAGCGGCCCAATCTTGCCCATATCGGCTGCGCCGGGCGGGTCACGAGCTTCACCGAGACCTCGGACGGCACCTATCTGGTGACCCTGACCGGGGTCTGCCGTTTTGTCCTGGGGGAGGAGCTCTCGGCCCTTACCCCCTATCGCCAGGTCCGGGCAGCCTATGACGACTTCGCCATCGACCTCGAGGACGCGCCGGAGGACGAGGGGTTTGACCGCAAGCGCTTTGCCCAGGCCCTGAAGCTCTATCTGAACCGTCGCCAGCTGGACATCGACTGGGAGACGGCCGAGACCGCGCCCCTGGAGACCCTGGTCAATAGCCTGGCCATGGGCCTGCCCTTCAGCCCTTCGGAAAAACAGGCCCTGCTGGAGGCCCCGGCCCTCCAGGAACGCTGTGACGCCCTCACCGCCCTGCTGGAAATCGACGCCCTTGAGGACGACGATGACGGCCCGCTTCCAATGCAGTAGGCTTGAGCCATGACTGACATGACCGCGCTCACCGCCGAAGTTGATCCCCGCCTGCTGGAAATCCTGGTCTGTCCCGTGACCCATGGTCCCCTGGATTATGACCGGGAAAAGGGTGAGCTGATCTCGCGTCAGGCCAAGCTCGCCTATCCGATCCGCGACGGGGTGCCGATCATGCTGCCCGAAGACGCCCGGGCCATCGACTAGGCCCATGACCGCCGCACCGATCACCAACCCCTATGGTGACCTGTGTGCGGAGATCTATGATCTCGACAAGCCACCCGGTTCCCTGTTCGACATTGCCTATTATACCCAAGCCCTGAAAGGGGTTGAGGGTCCGATCCTTGAAGCGGCCGTCGGCACGGGTCGCCTGTTCATTCCCCTGGTCGAGGCCGGGCTGGACATGGTGGGCTTTGACCATTCCCGGGCCATGCTCGACATCTGTCAGGGTCATCTGGAGGCCCGTGGGCTGAAGGCCCCGCTGCACCAGGCCCGGTTTCAGGACTTCGAGTTTGCCGAGCGGTTCGGGGCCATAATTGTCCCCACCTCATCCTTCATCCTCATCGACCAGTTTGACGAGGCCATGGCCGTGCTGGGCCGGTTTCGCGACCACTTGAGGCCCGGAGGCCAGCTGATCCTCGACCTGCCGCCCATGGACTTCCTGGGGCGCAATTCCGATGGCCTCAGGGTCTGGACCGCGGCCAATGGCGATATCCTGCGGATGGACAGCCGCAAGGTGGAGCTGGATGGGGTTGGCCAGAGGCGGGTCAATCACGACCTCTATCAACGCTGGCGGGATGGCCAGCTGGTGGACCAGCAGCTGGAGGTCTTTGCCTATCGCAGCTGGGGCCTGAAGGAATTCGAGATGGCCCTGGTGGCCGCCGGGTTCGAGATCGTCAGTGTCGGGGCCAATTACCGCCCGGGCAGGGCCCCCAGGTCCGGGGACCAGATCTTCAACTTCGTGGCGCGGCGCCCCTAGAGGGCCTGGCCTCGCAGCAGGCGGGGGAGATCCCCCGTGGCCCCGCCAGCGTCTTCCATGAAGAACCGACGGGCCGGGGCGATGCGATTGACCGCCGACATACCGACCCCGCGGACCAGTCTCAGCAGCGGATTGTCACTGGAAAACAGCCGCACAAAGACATCGGTGGCAGCCGCCAACATGACATTGTCAAAGCTGCGCCAGCGGGCATAGCGCTCAAGAACCAGTTCGGAGCCGATGTCCTCACCCAGACGGGCGGCATCCACCAGGACCTCGGCCAGGGCCGCAGCCCCCTTGAGGCCCAGGTTCAGGCCCTGTCCGGCAATGGGATGGACCCCGTGGGCGGCATCCCCCAGCAGGGCGACCCGAGGCCCACTCATCCGCTCGGCAAGGGCGAGGCTCAAGGGATAGGAAAAGATCGGACCGATCATCTCGACGGGGCCGAGGAATTCTCCGAAACGCCGTTGCAGATGGGCCTGGAAGACCTCCGGCCGGGCACTGACCAGGGCCTCGGCCCGTTCCCGGCTCTCGGTCCAGACCAGGCTGGCCCGGTCTTCTGTCAGGGGCAGGATGGCGAAGGGCCCGGAGGGCAGGAAGTATTCGTGGGCCACGCCCTCATGGGGTCGCGACAGCCGCACCGTGCCCACCACACCGGTCTGATGATAGTCCCAGCCGATGGTGCCGATCCCGGCCGCTGAACGCACCACCGAGCCGCGACCCTCGGCACCCACCACCAGGGGAGCACGCAAGGTTTGGCCGTCCTGAAGACGAACCTCTGCGTGGCCCGCCCTGAGTTCGACCCCCACGACCCGGGCGGGGGCGAGGATGCGGATGCCGGCCCGGCCCACGGCGGCGGCCAGAGCCACCCGGCTGCGGCGGTTTTCCAGCATATAGCCCAGGGGCTCGCCCTCGGAGCGTTCGGAGATCTCCTCGGAATCAAAGCGCAGATAGAAGGGGGTCTGGTGCCCGGCAGCCCCACCCGGGGCCTTGCCGTCTGTCACCAGGATCTGCTCGATCCTCTGGGCGTGGGGCTCGATATCGGGGGCCAGGCCCAGGGTGCGCCACTGGCGGAAGCTGGCAAAGGCTATGGCCGAGGAGCGGCCATCAAAGCTGGGGGCCAGCTGGGTATCGAAGGGCATGGGGTCGATGAGCAGGGGTTCGAGGCCCCCCTGCTTGAGGGCCAGGGCCAGGGTCGCCCCGGCCATTCCGGCCCCGGCGATGATCACGTCAGCGTCGAATTCCATGGCCCGATATGCCGCCGAAATCCCCTCGCCGTCCACGCCTATTGATGTCTGGACCCGTTGGTCCATTTTTGTCTTGCCGGGGCTGCGGGCGAGGTCTAACCCCATGATCAAAGGTCCGGCAGGATCTGTATTCGAGGGCGGAAGATGAGTGAGGCTCCGGCGCGCAAGCTCGGTCCCATGGTGGTCGGCGGGATCATGGTCGTGGCCATACTGGTGGGGGGCACCTATTGGTGGCTGCACAAGCAGCGCTATGTCTCCACGGAAAATGCCTTCATCCAGGCCGACAAGGTCTCGGTAGCTCCCCAGATCGATGGCTATGTGTCGGCGGTCCTGGTGGACGATAACCAGAGGGTCACCGCCGGTCAGGTGGTGGTCCGCCTCGACGATGCCGACCTTCGCGCCCGCCTGGCCCAGGCTCAGGCCAATGCCCAGGCCCTGCAGGCTGCCGTCCGCGGCATCGACGACAAGGCAGCCCTGGAACAGGCCCTGATCGCGCAGAAGGCCGCCGGCCTGGACAGTGCCAAGGCCCAGGCCCAGATGGCCCAGGCCGAGGCCCGTCGTTATGGTGCCCTGGCCCAGCAGGGATGGGTCTCCTCCCAGAGGGTCCAGTCTGTGCGGGCCGGGGAATCCACCTCCGCCGCCGCTGTGGCCCAGGCCCAGGCCGCCCTGGAGGCCGAGCGTCGCTCTGCTGAGTCCCTGAGCTCGGCCCGGGACCAGTCCGTTGCCCAGGCCCTGGGAGCCCAGGCGGCCGTGGAAACGGCCCGGATCAATCTCAGCCGGACCGAGATCCGCGCGCCGGTCAGCGGTGTTGTCGGGGCCCGCGCCGTCCGGCCGGGGCAGTATGTCCGTCCGGGCATGTCGATGATGAGTGTCGTGCCCCTGGGTCAGGCCTATGTTGTGGCCAATTTCAAGGAGACCCAGGTCTCCCGCCTGAGGGTCGGCCAGCCGGTGACCATCCGCGCCGACGCCTTTGGCAACAAGGCCATCCCCGGCAAGATCGACAGCTTCGCCCCGGCCACAGGGTCCGAGTTCGCCATGATCCCCGTGGAGAACGCCGTCGGCAACTTCACCAAGATCGCCCAGCGCCTGCCGGTGCGGATCGCCGTGGATCCGAAATCGCCCCTGGCCGGCGCCCTGCGTCCGGGCCTGTCCGTCTCGGTCGAGGTGGATGTCAGTGTGACCACCGGAACCGGCTTTGCGGACGCCGGACCCGGTCCGGCCCTGGCCCGCAGCGAGCCCTGATCCCGTGACCGCTCTGGCGCCCACCCAGGCCGAGGCCCCCGGAGGTCACCTCAAGGCCTCGGGCGAGGTCGACTGGACCAAGGTCTTTCTGGGTTTTGGCGGCATGGTGGTGGGCCAGTTCATGGCCGTCCTCGATGTCCAGATCGTCTCGGCCTCTCTTTCCCAGATCCAGGCCGGGGTGGGGGCAAGCACGGACGAGATCAGCTGGGTCCAGACCATCTATCTCCTGGCCGAGGTGGTGATCATCCCCCTCACGGCCTACCTGACCAAGATGTGGGGCACCCGCACGGTCTATGTGACCGCCGCAATCCTCTTCATCATCACCTCCATCGCCACGGGACTGTCCACCAGTTTCGAGATGATGATCGTCACCCGCGCCCTGCAGGGTCTGGCGGGCGGAGCCATGATTCCGGCGGTCTTTGCCACGGCTATGACGGTCTTTCCCCCGGAGCGGCGGGTCACCGCCAATGTGGTGGTCGGCCTCATTGTCACCCTGGCACCCACGGTGGGTCCGACTCTTGGCGGTCACCTCACCGAGTGGCTGAACTGGCGCTGGCTGTTCTTCGTCAATGTGCCCCCGGGCCTGCTGGTGATCTGGCTGGTCAGCCGCTATGGCGACTTCGACAAGGGCGATGCCCGCTATTCCAAGGGGATTGACTGGTTGGGTCTGGTGACCATGACCATCTTCCTCCTCGCCACCCAATATGCCCTGGAAGAAGGGGCCGGAAAGGGCTGGTACAAGGACGACCTGATCCTGTGGTTGGGGGTCACCTCCATCGTCACGGGCACCATATTTGTCTGGCGCCAGCTCACCTACTGGCAGCCCATTGTCTCCCTGAAGCCCTTTGTGGATCGCAACTTCACCCTGGGCATGGCCATGAACTTTGTCTCGGGGATGAGCCTCTATGGCGGGACCTTCATCCTGCCTCTCTTCCTGGGCACGGTCCTGCGCTATTCGGCCGCCGAAGTGGGCTCGACCATGCTGATCTCCGGCCTGGTGATGTTTGCCACAGCGCCGGTGGCCGGTCGGTTCGTGCGACTGATGGACGCCCGGATCCCGATGTTTGTGGGCTTTGGCCTGGCGGCCCTGGGGATCGGACTGGGCACCCATATCAATGCCAATTGGGACTATTGGGACTTTGCCGGCATGCAGTTCCTGAGGTCCATCGGGGTGATGATTGCCATGATCGCCACCCAGCAACTCTCGGTCTCGACCCTGCCGGTGAGCATGATGAAGGACGCCTCTGGCCTGGTGAACCTGGTGCGCAATGTCGGCGGGGCCGCCGGTCTGGCCATGCTGAGCACCATTCTGGGCCTGAGATCCGCCGCCCACTATGCTGACCTTTCCGGCCAGGTGACCCAGTCCAATCCCGCCAGCCAGGACATGATGTCCTATATGGTGGGGATGATGCTGGAGAGCGGGGCAGCGGATCCCGAAGGCGCGGGGCGCAAGGTCTTTTCCCTGATGCTGCATCGGGAAGCGGCCATCATGGGCTTTGCCGACGGCTTCATGTTCCTGGCGGCTGGCTGCGCCATTGCCGCGGTCCTGGCCTTGCTGGCTCGTCCAGCCAAGACCCCGGCCCTGGCACCTGCGGGCGGTGGTCGCTGATGCCGCGTCTGGTCGGTCAGATCGATCTCACCAAGTCCGAGGCCATTCTGGACGCGGCCCTGGCTGTCCTGTCAGAGCGGGGACTGGCGGCACCCATCGAAGAGATTGCCCGGCGGGCCTGCGTCTCCAAACAGACCATCTATAATCACTATGGCTCCAAGGCCGATCTGATCCGCGCCCTGGTGGACCGGCGGATGGACACCATCGTCGCCCAGCTGGACAGCGAAGCCGCCGGGAGCACAGCCCAGCAGGCCCTCACAGCCTTCGGCCGATCCATTCTGGAAGCCGTTCTGTCACCGGGGGCCATGGCCATGGTCAGACTCTATGTCCAGGGGGCCAGCGAAATGCCGGACCTGGCCCGGGCCGTGTTCGAGGCCGGGCCCAGAACCTCCCGCGCGAGGCTGGCGGCTTTCCTGGCCCGGGAACATGATCAGGGTCGGCTGGATGTCCCCGACCCCGCCCTGGCGGCGGAGTTCTTTGCCGGCATGGTCCTGGGCAGCCACCAGATGGCGGGCCTGCTCGGGGTGCCTACGGACCCCGCCAGTATAGATGCCGAGGCTGTGGCCGCAGAGGCTGCCCGCAGGTTCCTGCGGGCCTATGAGGTCAGCCCGCCTCGTCCTCGCTGAAGCCCATCATGTGGAAGCCGGCATCCACATGGACCAGCTCACCGGTGGTGGACCGACCCAGGTCGGACAACAGCCACAGGGCAGCCCCGGCCACGCCTTCCATGGAGGTATCCTGTTTCAGGGCCGAGAAGTCCCGACCCTTGGACAGCAGGCCCTTGCCGCCGGAGATCCCGGCGAGGGACAGGGTGCGCATGGCCCCGGGCGACAGGGCATTGACCCGGATCCCCTTCAGGCCGAGGTCGCGGGCCGCATAGCGGGTGGCGGCCTCCAGGGCGGCCTTGGCCACGCCCATGGTGTTGTAGTTGGGGATAGCCCGCTCCGAGCCCAGATAGGTCAGGCAGATGATCGAACCGCCCTCCCCCATCAGCTTCTCCGACCGCCGGCAGCAGTCCACGAAGCTGTAGGCCGAGATATCCATGGCCTGGAGGAAGCCCTCCCGGGTGGCGTTCTCCACGAAGGAGCCCTTGATCTGGTCACGGGGGGCATAGGCAATGGCGTGGACGAAGAAGTCGATCTTGCCGAAGGCGGCTTCCACCGCGGCAAAGGCCGCATCCATCTGATCGTCCTGGGTGACGTCCACCCCGATGACATGCTGGATGCCGACACTCTCGGCCAGGGGCTGAACCCGGCGCTCCATACCAGGCAGGTGGAAGAGGGCGATCTCTGCCCCCTGGGCCGCCAGCTGGGAGGTGATTCCCCAGGCGATGGAGTCGTGATTGGCCACGCCCATCACAACACCCTTCTTGCCCGCCATCAGCGTGCCGGTCGGCAGGTCCCAGCCATCCTTGGCCATGTTCTTATCTCCCGAGGTCGTAAATAGGGTGGGTCCTCAGACCCGGGCCATCACCAGGCTGCCATTGGTTCCGCCAAAGCCGAAGCTGTTGGACATGACGGTTTCCAGCTGGATGTCCTTGCGGGCCCGCAGGATCGGCATGTCCTCGAAGGCCGGATCGAGATTTTCGATATGGGCGCTTTCGGCGGCAAAGCCGTTGTTGAGCATCAAGAGGGAATAGATCGCCTCCTGGGCCCCGGCCGCCCCGAGGCTGTGGCCGGTCAGGGACTTGGTGGAGGAGATCAGGGGGGCATTCGCGCCGAAGACCGAACGGACCGCCTCCATCTCCTTAATGTCCCCCACCGGGGTCGAGGTGCCGTGGGGGTTCAGATAGTCGATCTTGCGCCCGCCAATGGTGGACATGGCCAGGTTCATGCACCGGGCTGCGCCCTCGCCGGAGGGGGCGACCATGTCAAAGCCGTCGGAATTGGCGGCATAGCCGATGATCTCGCCATAGATCTTGGCCCCACGGGCCTTGGCGCGCTCATAGTCCTCGAGCACCACGATCCCGGCACCACCGGCGATGACAAAGCCGTCGCGATTGGCGTCATAGGCCCGACTGGCCGTGGCCGGGGTGGCGTTGAAGTTGGAGCTCATGGCCCCCATGGCGTCGAAGAGGCAGGACAGGGTCCAGTCCAGTTCCTCGACCCCGCCGGCAAAGACCACATCCTGCTTGCCCATCAGGATCTGCTCATAGGCCGAGCCGATACAGTGGGCGGAGGTGGCGCAGGCCGAGGAGATGGAGAAGTTCAGGCCGCGGATCTTGAACCAGGTGGCCAGGGTGGCCGAGGCACCGCTGCTCATGGCCTTGGGCACGGCAAAGGGGCCGATGCGCTTGGGGCCGCGCTCCTTGGCGATCTGGGCGGAATCGATGATGGCCCGGGTGGAGGGGCCGCCGGAGCCTACGATCAGGCCCGTGCGCTCGTGGGAGACCTCGGCCTCTTGCAGCCCGGAATCGGCAATGGCCTGTTCCATGGCGATGTGGCCATAGGCCGTG